>WRNV01000050.1 GCA_009776445.1 Oscillospiraceae bacterium
CACTCCAACAACACACGCCGCCGCCCCAACCCGAATAATTCCCGTCTATGATGCCACCGCTGATTATCAGCGGGCCTTCGGCAAGTATGCCTCCTCCGCTGCTGCTTTCACCCTCTCTGCCACTTTCACCCTCTCGGCCAATGCTGTTATTGTTTGAAATCGTGCCACCCTCAATCAAAACATCACACCAGATATATATACCACCACCCCACCCTGAACAGTTGCCATCTATAAGAGCTGTACCTCTGATTGTTAGTGAACCCTCCATAAACATACCGCCGCCAGCAGTTCCTGAGGTATTACTAGATATTGCACCGCCATCAATTAGTACAGCCGACTTATCAGTGACTCCGCAAATACCACCCCCAAAATTTTCCGCATAGTTATCGGCTATGAGGGCTGTATGTCTAATCTCTAGCGATCCTCTGAACTCAATGCCACCGCCTTCAATTGAGGTGTTGTTTGAGATTGTACCACCTTCTACCAAGGTAACTCCCATATCTTTAGCGTAGTACACGCCCCCGCCATATTGCGCATTATTTCCGTTTATGGTTCCACCACTGATGGTAAGTGAGCCGTTAGCGTACACACCACCACCAAATTTGGCATCGTTTCCGTCTATGATCCCACAGCTGATGGTAAGCGGGCCGTTGGCATATATACCGCCGCCAGAGGTGTTAGCTGTATTGTTCGAGATCGTGCCGCCCTCTATCTGTACTGGCTCCGTATCGCTGGCGTTGCACACGCCTCCCCCCCAAGTCGCCTTGTTCCCATCTATTGTTCCACCACTAATGGTAAGCGGGCCTTTGGCATATATTCCACCGCCACCGTTATTGCAAATATTATTCGAAATTGTACCGCCGGACATGGTGAGTTCACTGTCAGCATAAACAGCCCCTCCCCATGTGTCGTTAGTATACCTGCAATTTTGAATATTAATGCTCTGGATTGTGATATCTTTGTAGATTGCGATGCCGCCTGAGTTTGGCGTGGAAGCTCCGTTTCCGTTAAATTGGATATCGTCGGATGAATTGATTGTTGTTATGTTTGAGCTAGCGGCAATTGTAAAATGTCTGTTTCCGGCTCGTGGAAGGATGTAACATGCGCCCGGGATTGAACGTAAGAGAGTGAGCGCGGCGCTGTTCGCTGGTGTATTAGCAGCAGGTGTGGTGGTCATGACATGTATACCAGCCGGCAGATTGACAACTATTGTATCGTTCGTCGTATCGGCTAAAGCAGTCTGGAAATCCTCAATGGTGGTGACAGTGGTGGACACAGTTGATGTTTCCACGATTTCGTTAGTTGTTTTGACAGTCGGTGACGCTTCCGTAATACTACCTGTTTCGGAGCTTGAAACGCTGCATTCGTCTCGCTCAATTATATGATTTTCTGCGTTGAACCACCCTGTAAAGCGTTGTACCCGTTCATTCGTTGTTTGGACGGCATAGTCAGTTACGTTCACCATCCGTATCGCGTTGTGGTTAGCACTGGCTTCAATGGTTGAACACCTGTTGTCGTTGATATAGTCGGTCATGTATTGTCTGGAATTTGGACATACCATAGCGAGTGGGAGCTGAATTATTGTCGCCAAATCTTCGCTATATGTAACACGAAATTGAACATTGGTCGCCTGTGTGGATATTCCAGACAGCAATCCTCCGATCACTACGATGGTCAAAAGCAAACTAAAAATCTTTTTTTTCATTTTTCTCTATCTCCTAAAGCTTGTTATTTATTTAATGTCTGATTTATGTCATATCGGCGTATAGATGCAATTCCGTTTATCCTCCTTTCTCTCTACTAAAGTCCCCGACTTAACTTGGAAAACCCTATTTTGAAGGGGTACTTGAGGTTGGTAATTCGTGTCAAAATGTTGATCTATTTGGGCCCAAGAATCTCATATCCCGGCCACTCAGCCAGATGCCTTGCTAAATACAGCGCGTCAAATGCATCCACAATACCGTCGTTATTTACATCGGCGGCTAATGAGATTGTTTCATATCCCGGCCATCCCGCAAGGTGTCTTGCTAAATACAGCGCGTCAAATGCATCCACAACGCCGTCGCCGTTTACATCGCCATAAACGATGTCGCTTACGGCAATCTTGCCAGGTTCATTATCGTACTGCGAGCTGTTCAAGGCTCCTCGCGAGTCCCCCACTGAGGAGAATGATAAGGTTATAGCGGCATCCCCGGCGGGAGCGTAGTTTTTCACACGGAGTTTCAAAGTTACCAACGTACCGCTCTGTGTGGTGATGCCATTTAGATCCATAAAATAGAAGGTAGCCGAATTTATACCGATCGAACCAGGTGTTGACAGCAGTGGAATAAATCCGCCCAGTGTCCAAGGGTGTGTGGCTGCGTTGTTGGGGACATACGTACCCAAATTCTGCCATTCCAGCCTAGTGCTGTCGAACGTGACAGTTACTGCTACAGCATCCAAGGCATTGAAATTGTTGGCGATGTGAATTGGGACTAGAACTTCCTTGCCTACCGATGATTGAACGTTGCCAACGGAAAATATCAGATTTGGTGGAGGCAATGAGAGGGTAATCTCTGTGCTGACAAGCGCCAAGCCAGCGTCGTAATTATCATTGGCTTCTGTACGGGCATATACGTAATATGTTGTATCCGCATTGAGGTCGCTAAACGTTGTGCCGTTTTGCCACCCGCTTAACGGTGTAGCCATACCTGACGTACTGATTGTGTATTCAACGCTCTGCCCAGTCGTTCCGGCGTTGGTAACAGCGTTGACCGTAACGCTATTTGCGGTTTTGCTCTGTATTATAGGCGCGCCACTAACAGCTGCGCCGTCGCCTCTAGCTACCGTACTGGCTATAATCGTTCCCGTGGGTATGATTGCGATTGTAGCGTCAGTGATATTGGCAACGGGAATAATGGATGTATATGTGAGGCTTGTTGTGTTTACGCTGTATGTCGTTGGTATCCCTGTGATTGGGACGGTTACAATCGTGTCGCTTGTCCGTAGCGCCGAACCTGCTGTTAACCCAGGGGGAAGTCCGGCTACAGTGAAGTGGGAAGAGTTTATTGAAGAAGTGTATATTCCATCAGACAGTGTATATAAGACACTCGCACCGCTCACCGCTTGCCCTACCTTTAGATTTGTCAGTCCTGTGGTTGTAACCTCGATTGTTGGCGTAGCTGGAAGGGACCACTGGACGCTTATGGAACCTGACGCGCTATTCCACGTAATATTGGATAGCGTGACATCAGAAGAGGTGTTTTGATTGGGCGGCGTTGTGTTGTTTGTAAACGCGCTATACAGCCCGCTTGAAGGATCTGAGGCCTGTGAAAACAGATATTTATTTGAATGGGAACCCATACCCCATAGATCATCAAGCCCGCCACTATTTCCGCCTGACACCTGTTGCAGATGCTGTATGCCGCCATGCGCTTCCTCAATACCGGCGCGATAGTGCGTGTTTTTGTCGTTGATTCTGGACAGAGTAACGTTTTCATCGATGTGATAGATTATTAATCCTCCTGTTGCTGTGTTCGAAGTCGAATTGATCCGATAGAACGCTCCTCTGTCATAATTATTTACTGTTCCGTATTTTCTTTCTTGCAACAGAAAATACTGCTTTGTGTCAACCGTGTTGGTTACTTTATAAATATCCAAATGTGAATTCAACTGAATACTGGATGTGGTTTGTGATAACAATCCAGGCGTTACAATGCCATAGTAGGTTAAGTTATACGCGTCAACATATGTTGGCGAAGCCCCACTGTTCTCTCCCGATCTGTATCCCCAGTTCCCATTCGACATCAGGGACCAGTATCCTTGACCCTGTGATTTTCCGTCGTCTATGCCTGTTCCGTAATCATAAGTGTCTATAAAACCATAACCCGAATGGCCCAACTCATGGCATAGTACGCCAATTGTCATCGGATTGTTTTGGTGGTACGCACCTTGGCCAAAGATACTGTTTACTCGCACGCCATTGTATGTACCAAAGTTCCAGCCGCTAAACGAGGAGCCATGAAAATTGGGAGTTGGCGCAGCCGTCCCGCCTGATGACCTCTCATATCCATGAATAACCACCCCTATACTCAACTCACTGGTTTGCAGTACGCCGTCCCCATTTGTGTCATATGTCGCGAAATTGATGTGGAGCGACGCCGCTTGCATTGCGTCTTTCAATAAATTGAATTGCAAAGCAGTATTGTCCCCAGGATTGGTGTGACTTCCTGTCAGCGTCACTTGTAAAATCCCTTGGTATCCACCTAAGGGACTTGATACAGTAGCTGGTACAATGATATCTTCCTGTGAATTAAAAAGCTCTCTATAGTAGCTGTTTACCGAGTTAGTGGCGGAATTGAATACTAGGTTGTATATTTGCTGTCCGGTAAACGGTGTAAGTTGCTGGATATTGCTTTCATTTTGCCAACGGACATAGATGATGAGCAGATTTCGCTTTAGCGCCGAAACATTATTGACAACAGGCGAGTTTGGCGCGTCAGACAAGATGGGTGGTGTGAGTGGAGCGTTATGAGCTGGCATAACCTGTTCTCGCGTTTGCTCGGCTTTGTCACGTATTATTCTCGGAATGTCTGAACCCTTATCGCAACGAGACAGCATACTGAGGACATTGACTTCCCCAACTAGCTCGCCATTGGAAACAGGGCCATTGTCGCTCCACTCTGCGTAACAGAACCCCTCTTTCGACTCGTCAAAGTCCAGCAAATATCCCTGTTCGTCTTCAAGCCAACTTAAAAACTCGTCGCCTTTTGGATACAACTGTATCGTTTCACCATTCGGCTGTACAACGGCAACAGGATCGGGACATACTGTTACAGCTCGCGCTGTCACTGACCAGAGCAAAATGAATGACAATATTGATATAACAAAACAGACTGATTTTTTCATAAAAATACCTCCAGATTTCTTAAATCTTATGATCTATTGTGAACCGAGAATCTCATATCCTGGCCATCCAGCCAGATATCTAGCTAAATATAGCGCGTCAAAAGCGTCCACAACACCATCGCTATTTACGTCGGCGGTTAATGAGATTGTTTCATATCCCAGCCATTGTGCAAGGTGTCTCGCTAAATATAGTGCATCAAAAGCATCCACAACACCGTCACCGTTCACATCGCCATAAATTATATCGCTTACTACAACCTTGCCGGGTTCATTGTTATATTGAGAGCTATTCAAGGCGCCCCGCGAATCGCCTACAGAAGAAAACGACAGAGTGATGACAGCGTCCCCAGCGGGAGCATCGTCTCTCACACAGAGTTTCAGGGTTACTAATGCGCCGCTCTCCATGTAGATGCCATTCTGATCCATGAAATAAAATGTGACTGAATTAACGCCTATAGAACCTGGGGTTGAAAGGAAGGGCATAAAACCGCCATGAGTCCAAGGATGCGTGGCTGTGTTACCGGGAGTGTATGTACCCAAACTTTGCCATTCAAGCCTCGTACTGTCGAATGTGACCGTTACCGCAACAACATCAAGTGCATTGTTGTTGTTGATAATGCTTATGGGAACCAAGATTTCTCTGCCAGGAGATGCTTGAGTATTCCCCACGGAAAATGTAAGATCTGAATCAGATGGGGGACTATATAGGGTTATCCCAACACTTACACGTGCCGCACCAGCACTATAATTTGTGTTTTCCTGCGTACGGGCATAGACGTAATATGTATTACCAGTGTCAAGATCGTTAAATGTTGTGCCGCTTTGCCACTCGCTTAACGGTGTAGCCACACCTGACGTGCTGATTGCATATTCAACGCTCTGCCCAGTTGTTCCAGTATTGGTAACAATGTTGACAGTAATACTGTTCGAGGTTTTGTTCTGTTCTGTGGGCACACCGCTCACAGCCGCTCCGTCGCCTCTAGCTACCGGGCCGACTGAAATTTCGCCTGTGGGTTCAGCAGGAATCGTTTCTCCAAAAATATTGATGGTGAGAATGCCAGAAGCGTCGAAGGCGAGCGTTGTTGTGTTCACGTTGTATGTTGTTGGCGTCCCAGTTATTGGTATGTTAACGACCATGTCACTTATCTGTTGCACCGCCCCCATCGTCAGCCCGGGAGGAAGCTCAGTTACGGTGAAGTATGAAGTGTTTATTGGTAAGGCGTATGCTCCATTAGTCAACGTATACAACACACTCGCGCCGCTAACTGCTTGCCCAACCTTTAGGTTCGATAATCCTGTGGCTGTTACCACGATAGCGGGTTCGGGACCAATTGCAATCACTTCACTGACACACGCGGCTCCAGAGTTATAATCTGTATTAGCTGCTGTGCGAGCAAAAACATAATACTTTTCCGAATTGAGTTCACTGAACACTGTACCGCTTTGCCACCCGCTTAACGGTATCGCCACGTCTGACGTACTAATGGCGTATTCAACGCTCTGCCCAGTCGTTCCAGAGTTGGTGACAGCGTTTACTGTAACGCTGTTTACGGTTTTGTTTTGTACCGTAGGTGAGCCACTCACAGCCGCGCCGTCGCCTCTAGCTACTGCACTGGCTGTAATCGTTCCTGTGGGTACGATCGCGATTGTAACGTCAGTGATATTGTCGGCGGGAATGCTGGAAGCACTGGTGAGGATTGTTGTGTTTGCGTTGTATGTCGTTGGTGCCCCTGTGATTGGGATGGTTACAACCGTATTGCTTGTCCGCTGCGCTGAGCCTACTGTCAACCCGGGGGGAAGTCCGGCTAAGGTGAAGTGGGAAGAGTTTATGGAAGAAGTGTATATTCCGTCGGTCAATGAATACAATACGCTCGCGCCGTTTACCGCTTGCCCAACCTTTAGATTGGACAATCCTGTGGTCGTGACCGCGATGGAAGGTCCAATCACCGTAAATGTCGGACGAATCTGTACGCTCGTGCCGCCGCTTCCGCTTATTGTAATTGTTGGGTTGTATGTTCCGGCGGGAAGGTTGTCATTCGGGCGAATCGTGAATTGCTTTCTACCATCTGGATGCATTGCTGATGTTGACCAAGTTGTGCTAACGGCTGCTAGTGTCCAATTTTCTACAAACGGTAAATCGTTCATAGATATATTCTCAGACCCAGTGTTCGTTATCGTGATCGTTTGCGTTGGTCTTTGAGCGTACCCAACCTGTTGGCTTCCAAAATCCGGCTCTGTAGGTGACGCTGACATTGTATATGTGTTGGTTGCAAACACCTTAATGGACAGTTGGACAGAACTGCTCCCGGCATTACCAGTCGTAACCGTTAACGTAGCGTAGTATGTACCCGCTGCAAGACCTGCTTTGGGACCAACATCTAGTTTTGCGGAATTATTCCCATTTGCCGGAACTGTAGAAGGTGGCTGTTTGGTAACTGCAAACGCGTTCGATCCGGTAGTTATGCTTGCGCTGACTGATGTTAGCGAGCCTGGACCATCATTTGAAATATAGAATTCTGAATCTCCTGGCGGTGCTTGTCCTACCACCGTAGGCCTAAAGACTTCTCCATCGAGTGGCCAAAGCTCCCAGTCCGGGCCAGCTGCTAGCGCTACTACATCTCTTGTTGTCGATCCCCACATCAGAATCGGTGTGAAACATAATACCAATGCGACGGTTAGCGTTACCGTCAGTTTACATGTGAATGATTTGATTTTGTACATTTTGTTTTTCCTTTCTTTTTACTCTTTTTACCCTTTAGAATTCATTCATGCTTTTTAGGTAGTCCCGTATGCGTACTCAACTTAGGCAGTCACATGGGCTGCCCTAAGCTATTTTGGTCCGAGAATCTCATACCCCGACCATCCAGCAAGGTGCCTCGCTAAATATAAGGAGTCAAACGCATCCACAATGCCATCACCATTTACATCAGCAGCCATTGAGATTTGTTCATACCCCGACCACCCCGCTAGGTGTCTCGCTAAATAGAGCGCGTCAAAAGCATCTACAGTGCCGTCGCCATTAACGTCTCCGTAAAGGTTGTCTATTAGTTGATCGTAGAATAGCAATGTACCGCTGCCTATCGTCGAAGGGCTATTAATGATTAAACCAAGTTCTAGCCAACCTATTATGCTGTTTGGTGAATCAAGGTAGTTTTCACAGCAATAAAGCTGCGTTATCGCAGGGTTCTTGGATACATCCAATGTCCTGAGTTGATTAGCCGCGCAATACAGATACGCCAGCACGGCATTTTTCGATAAATCCAATGACCCCAGTTTATTAGCGCCACAACTGAGATATGTCAGCGCGGTATTCTTCGTGACGTCAATTGTCGTCAGTTGGTTGTAATAGCACAGAAGATTTACCAAATCAGAGTTTTTCGAGACATCCAGCGAATTCAGTTGGTTAAAATAGCAGCAAAGGGTTACCAATGCGGTGTTCTTTGAAGCATCCAACTCGGTCAAGAAGTTAGAGCCGCAATCTAGCCATGTCAACGCAATATTCTTTGAGATATCCAATGAGCTGAGTTGGTTGGAACTGCAATCTAGCCATGTTAGCGCTGCGATTCCAGTCACATCCAATGACCTGAGTTGATTAAAACCGCAACTCAAATATGACAGTCCTTCAAAATATTCAATACCGGTTAGATCCACGATATTTAGTCCCGATATATCCATGTACTCTAGGGTAGCCATCAACGCCCTATCCGCTCCAAGAACCACGCAAGCGCCGGTTCTTCCACCACCTATCCAATCTAAAATCCAGGTTCGGAAATTCACATCGGGAAATGCTTCATCGTAAGTCAATTCCGTTACATCAATCAACTGGTTATAGAATCGAAAAGTACAGTTGTTAGAATTTGATGGACTGTCGATTATAAGATCAAGCTCTTGCCAACCCTTTACAAGGGTAGTAGATTCTATGTAGTTTTCTTGGCTTAGAAGCTCTGTCAGCGCGATATTTTTCGTCACATCCAATTCTGTCAACAAGTTGTTGGAACAATCAATCCGAGTCAGCGCAGTATTCTTCGATATGTCTAGCATTTCTAGTTCGTTACTATTACACCATAATTGAAGTAATTCGATATTCGTAGTTAAATTAAGTGTTTTCAGTTGATTATTGTCGCATGCCAGCAACAGTAGCGTCGTGTTTTTCGACACATCCAATTCTGTCAGTCGAGTGTATTTACACTGAAGATGTCTCAATTCGGTGTTTTTTGTTACATCCAATGAGATTAGTGGGTTGAATCCGCAGTAAAGGTTTCTCAAAGAAATATTCTTCGACAGGCTTAATGACATGAGTTGGTTTTGATAACAGTATAGTGTATTCAACCCTACGTTTTTTGATAGATCTAATTCAGTCAGGTTGTTGTCATGGCAATAAATCTCGGCCAGCCCGGTAAAATATTCTATTCCTGTTAAATCCGCTATATCCTTATCAGGTATATCCATAATTTCCAAATCAGCCATCATCGCTTCATCCAAAGCTGTAACAATGCTTGCGGCAGTTCGGCCACCGCCAAGCCACCCCAAGACCCAAGCTCGGAAATTCGCGTCTGGAAATGCCTTACTGTAAGTAAGTATCTCCTGCTGATTATAAAACCGAAATGAACCACTGTTTGGATTCGTTGGGCTATTGATTTTCATGCCAACTTCTTGCCAACCTACTACACTGTCAGGCGATTCCATAAAGTTACCAGCGCAGCGAACAGTTGGAGTCACATAGATACCAGCCGCATAGTCTCCTGTATACATGTTTGAAACATCTAATGATGTAAGTTGGTTATTTTCGCATAATAAATACTCCAGCTTTGCGTTCTCCGATATATCCAGTGTAGTCAGTTGGTTATCGTCTATGCACAGATAGTTAAGCTCTTTGTTATTCGACACATCTAGCGAGCTCAGTTGGTTGTCACCAATGCTTATATCTCCCAATTTTTTATTTATTGATACATCCAATGACGTTAGCTGGTTCTTTTCGCAACCAAGAGATGTCAATTCCGTATTATTCGACACATCCAATGATGTCAATTGATTTTTTTCGCAGTCTAGCGCAGTTAGCGCAGTGTTCTTCGACACATCCAATCTCGTAAGCTGGTTGGACCCACAGTCAAGACCGCCCAAGCCTGTGAAATAATCTATCCCAGTCAAATCTGCGATGTCCTTCTTATAAACATCCATCCGCTTTAGAGCAACCATCGCCGCTCTGTCCGCAGTTGAAATCGTGCTTGTTGCCGTTCTTCCTCCACCAATGAAAGCCAAAACCCAAGCTCTGAAATTCACGTCGGGAAATGCCTGTTCATAGGTTACATTTGAGCCTGGAAAGAAACCTGTAATCGTGTACGTTGACGCAATGTTTAAATATGTACCTGCATACACAGTCATTTTCTGGCCCGTTGGGATTATGTACCTAAAGTCGACGCCGCTTCCCATGTTCATATTAGCGAGAATGTTGCCGAACTCGTCATACAAAGTGGGTGAAGATGCAGAATAAGAATTTGAACTCTGTATCGTAACGCTACCAGTTGAAGGCGCGGTAATTTCTATGGGTACACGACCGTATATGCCCGCCCCAACCTCGACTAACATTGATGGACTACTAGCCGTTAAAGTTGCGGCAGGTAAAGTACCTACGTTAATCGCATATCCGTTTCTAAATTCGCCAAGGTTGTTGTAGGCTCTTACATAATAGCTTTTTAATCCAGAGTTCGGAGTTAGGCCGCGAAGAGTTGCGGTTGTTGCAGTTCCAGACCAAACGGCTTTTCCATTCTGGCAAAGCTCGTACCACGTAGCTCCTGACACGCGATTCCAAGTGAAGGTTATTGAGGTAGCTGTTATATTTGAAGCCACCGGAGCCGAGGGTTTTGCTGGCGCGGTTGGTTCTCCAGAAGTCGTAACAGTTTTTGTTTGGGTAGCATCTGATATCCCGGAGGAGTTATATGCCTTCACATAAAAGCTGTACGTAGTGTCTGGCGACAAACCGTTGAATATATAGCCACCCAAACTGCAACTGCCTCGTTGGATACCATCCCTGTAAACATAGTATCCTGTGGCGCCTGGTACGGTATTCCATTCAAGAATTACGGCAGTGCTGGATGCGACCGTAGCCGTAAACGATGAAGGCGCCGCAAGTCCATTGCCTCCGCTTCCTCCATCTCCGCCTCCACCACTACCGCTGGTTGTCCAGCAAACTTCAGCTGTGAGAACGGTGTCAGTACCAGCAGGGGTCGAAATACTGACGGTACCTTTTTGGCTTCTGAGCGTACCGCTAGAGGTGTTATAAATCGTCCATCCGGCAAAATTGTAGCCATTCTTTGTGGTTGTGGGTAAATCAACAGTGGCTACTCCGGAAGCATTTTTCGCGTAGGTACGAGTGCCTGTCCCAGGGGTGTATGTTCCATCAAAGAAATTGTATTTGATGGTGAGAATATTACTTTGCTGGCTTGATGATGCCCTCCATACCGCATAGAGGTCTAATGGTGTATTGTTTTTATATATAGCACCTGGTTGGTAAGTCGCCGACGTAGCTGTTGAAGTTATTGCCCATCCCAGGAATTGGTAACCATTTCGAATAGGAACGGTTGTGCTTAAGGTTAGGTCTTTATTATCGTCTTTATGCTGATTCGCGGGCATGTTTGTGACGTTAGTTCCATTTGCGTTATACGTAACTGAGCATCCACCAGCTCCCGTGGGCGGGTTATAGGGGTTGCCATCAATCAGATAAGCATAAGGGGCAATTAAAGATCCTGTAGTAGCTGCCACACTAAAGTTATTATAATCGTACCATTTGATAATTCCTTCGTCGGCCCTACCTTTATGCACTTCAATATGCAGGTGGGGATTACCTTTGGCCCCATTATCCCCTTCTTTTCCAAGCTTGGTTATACCTCGCACTATCTCGGTACCTTTGTTAATACGTGGGTCTATATCCATATGCATATACACATATGTTTTTTCGTTATGGGAATCATATATAGCAACTGTTCCCCGACTTATCATGATAAATTCTACTATGCCACTGTGTGCAGATGTGATATCACTGCCCTTGCCTTTATTAATATCAACGCCCGAATGATAGAATCCCGGCCCATCATCATAATCTCCAGCATGCACACCATTCGCATACTCGGCTCCATAAAGGCAGTAAAGATACCGAGTTTGTGACGTAGGATAAATCCCATACACAGTGTTATAAAAAGTTCTAATCGCACTATCTATAAAACTACCACTGTTTGCCCCTAACCATGTGCCAGTCGTCATCTGGGAAGCCGGATGAAATGTTTCTTTAAGATCCCCATAGTATTCAACAAGACTACTGGGCATATTGGAAACAGTAATAACTTCTTCAAAAATCCATTCCTGGTTGCTTGCCCCTGAGATTCTTTCGTTAAATTTTACTGCACTACTGTCACTAGTATTTGTAGCTGTTAGCACTAGATTATCACTTGGATTTGCATTTAGTTGGATGCAAAAAACTCCTGTTCTAATCTGAGTAATTTTAAGATTTTGTGCATCATTATTGTTAGGAGTCGAAATTTCAACATCTTCACCACTTGAAATTGAATTTTTTATACCCAAAACTCTACTATTGCTACAAGCAGCTTGCAATTTATAGGTTCCGTTCACGCCTTGGAGCAATATAAATTTTTGATCTATTGTTGCATCTTTTTTCCACATACAAACAGAGGTTCCATCAGTATCATTTCCTCCATAAACATTCAAATATGCGGGGGTTCTTCCAACAGGTTGCATAACGGGTCGAATATTGTATATCTTTCCAACCGATATATCACTAACTCCTGCAACCGCATTGAATGAAAACACACTGAGACCACTGAAGATCGAGAGAATCATTACAAGGGTGATGATATGGTGGAAACTCATTCTTTTTTTCATATTTTTTTGCTTCCTTTCATTAATAAAGTAAGTATTTAATCTATTCATTTTTTCGCAATGGGTACTTTTTGGTAACTATTTACCAAGTTTTCGGTAGAATTGAATACAAGGTTATGAATCTTCTGACCTGTAAACGGTATATATTGCTTGATATTGCTTTCGTTTTGTCATCGGTTATAAATAATGCGCGGTTTCACTAAACTCTGATATACTGTTGATAACAGACTTGTCGGACTAATTCAATTGGATGGTCGGTTGGTGTAAGTAACTCGTTTTAACCAGGTATAACCTGTCCATGTGTTTGCTCAGCCTTATTTTGTATTGCGCTTGAAATGTCGATACTCTTATTGCGACGAGACATCCTACCGAGATTACTAATTTTCCAGACCACCTCCCCCATTGGAAACAGTGTCAATGCCACTCCACTCAGCGTAACAGAACATGTTTTCAGCTCGTCATAGTCCAGCAAATATCCATGTTTGTCCTCAAGCTAACTTGAAAACTTGTCGCCTTTTAGATACAACTGTATCGTTTTACCGTTCGACTGTATAACGGCAAGATCATCTATTGTGACCCAAGAATCTCATATCCGGGCCATTCTGTGAGATATCTAGCTAAATACAACGCGTCAAATACATCCACGACACCATCGCCATTTACGTCGGCGGCTACCGTTATGGATTCATAACTAGGCCATCCTGCTAGATGTCTCGCTAAATACAGCATGTCAAAAATATCCACAACGCCATCGCCGTTGAGATCACCGAATTTTATAGTATCAAATGGTTCCGATCTATACCCATTCCAAGTTGGTGTAGTCCATCCCTCTTGGCTGGATAAATAGTAAATGGTGAATTCTGGGGCAGTATCGTCAAAAACATAGCTTCCAAATAGTGCCGGGGGACGACCGTAAAAGTATGCGCTCGTGAGATTTTCACAAGCGTAAAATGACTCGTTACCAATGTTTGTTACGCTATTAGGAATCGTCACGTTTGTTAGGCTACTGCAGGAACTAAACGCGCAAGTACCGATTCTTGTCACGCTATTGGGAATCGTTACGCTTGTCAAGCTAATACAGTTTGAAAACGCAAGGTCACCAATGTTTGAAATGCTGCTGGGTATCGTCACGCTTTCCAGAATACTACAACAATAAAACGCAAGGTCACCAATACTAGATACGGTATATGTTATTCCAGCCCAGGAAACCGTTGCTGGAATTGTCAACTCTCCCTGTGTAGTTCTAGGGACAGCCTGATCATTGAGAGAATCTATCCCCACTTGCACTGTCCCTGTGTTGCCACTCACGGTTAAAACTTTGTACTCTATGCCATCTAAAGCAAACACATCACCAGCGGCGGCAAATGCCGTCATCCCCAATATAGACAGGAGTCCTGTGAGCATCGCTGCGGTAAGCATTAGGCTGACTATTCTCTTTTTCATTTTTATTTTCTCCTTAATGTTTATTATCCTGGTGCGGCTTGATGTACTTGTATTGGCGCTGACATTGTCTCTTAACAATCGCTACCTATCCTCTTGATTGAGCAAGTTTCCGTTGATTACTCAAATCCAACTGCTATGGCAAGTGTTTCTTGATAATGATTATAAAATTAAACATTAAACTCGTAAATATGAAGATTTTCATATGCGCAAAGCAAAACAAAAGCAGTTCATAGCACCGTAATTTGTCTTTCGGGATTGATATAGACATAAAACAAGACCACCATGAGTTCAAGGCGGTCTTATTCATTAGCGCCACAGCACGCTCTTTATATGAAGGGTGCGGTTTAGAAACCCGGGCTGGATGACGCTAATTTATACAACCCTTTTAGTGGGTGGTCTTTGGATTTTGCTGGCAGCATTTCACCTTTTGACAAGATTCCGACAACCGTTTCCAACAACTTGATGTCATATCCGCGTTTTTGAATTAGTTTATAGTCTTTTTTGAATCTTGTAGTCCTCTCGATTTTATACTTCATCATCATTGTTTAAGTCCTCAAAGAGTGCTTCCACGCTGTCGAAACTCTTGTATAGCTCCGGATTTCGTTTCATTTTCTCCACTTCTTCTATCGCCGCTAGCGTTTCGGCGTTATAGCGTGTAATTTGCATAGCAAAAGTTAAGCCGTTGTGCATGAGCGACTGACGGAAAAAGATATTAACCGCATCCGAGACTGAAATGCCAAACGCCGAATATAGGTCTTCAATCTCTTTTTTGGTTTTTATATCCGTCCGTATATTTATCACTACTGTCTTTGCCATTGACAATCAACTGCATATATTCTAGTACGCTCATTTTACACAACATCATACAAATGTACCACAATCATCGAATTAGTAGAAATATTTTTCATGTAGTAAATTCCCACACTAACGTCCACTTTCGCATCCACTGTGTACTTACCAAGATCATGCGCCCTTGCAAACGATTGTGTATTATATGGTTTACCTGGAATTGGCTTCCCTTTTCTGTTGTCGCTAATATATTTGAGGTAGGTGATGTTAATCACCTACCTCCCCCCCGAAGATGTTTCTCCGTTGAAAGAAACTGCAAAATTATCGTCAAGGTAGTTTGAGTTCCACGCATAAGCTCTAATCGCGCCCTTGTAGATGGGGATACCTAACGCTTTGCATAGTAAATACTTACGATGAGTGTGATGATAAAACTTTAGTTAATTGGCATAGGAGAAGGAAGGGTGTGATCATCTATTTGGTTTTAACTTGTGGTGAATGATAATTCACTGTATTGAAATGTTCATATATACTGGCTTACAAAGTTCTCCGAGTACGGGGGAAATCTTGCTCTCTTTATTGTCAACCTAGGATAAATGATCACACCCGCTTATTATGGTCTATGCTCGAAATTGACGCAGTTAAACTATATTTCTGTGGTAGACATGTTGCGTACAAAATCAGTAGTGGTCTTTCTGTCTTTATATAGATTGTAAAGTTAAATTTCAAAACTGTAAATATGAAGATTTTCATATGCCCAAATCAAAACAACAGCAGTTCATACCCCTGCAAATTGTCTATCGAGATTGATTTGGAAAAAACAAGACCACTTCATCTAAAGGTAGTCTCCTTTATTGGCGTTAAGCTCGTTAATATAGGGCAAAGAAATCTCGTGCCGACACTATTCAACAGGATGTACAAGTATTATCACGCACGGGCGAATGTCATGTCGGTCAATCCGGAAATCCTCGAATAGCAGTACTAGGCTGTCGCTATGTGAGAAAACCGTTATAACTGTGTGGATAACTTCGTCACAGTCTCCTGTGGGATAAATGCATTCACGCTGGTACGGCGGGCGCACATCCAACTTGCCGCAACAGGCAAAAACGTCCTCGATTCCGTCCTATCCTTTTTCTTCGTAACCGTTCTTCAGGCCAGCTTGACTTAAGAGAATATCAATCACAATGTATTGCAAATGTGCATAGTTTTTGATATGATTAACGCACTAGAAATGAGGTGAATCTTTATGGCTAAGACTTCAAGTATGTATATCCGAATAGACCCGAAAGTAAAATCCGACGTTGAGGCCATTTTCTCACAGTATGGCATGAGCATCACCGACGCTATCAATGTATTTTTGCATACCTCGCGTAATGTGGGCGGGCTTCCCTTTGATTTACGCCCCCCTGTACCTAATGCAGAAACGATAGAAGCGATAAACGAAGGTGGCAAAATCATAAAGTCCGGCAAAGCACGATTCGATAACGCAGAAGAAATGCTGCGGGAGTTGAAAGCATAATGCTTAAACCCGACTATACTAGCAGATTCAAAAAGGATTACAAGCGTGCAATCAAACGTAATTTAGATATTTCATTAATTGACGCAATCATCTGCGACTTGATAAATGAAATCCCTTTGGCTGAAAAGCATTATGACCATACTCTGACGAGTGATTATCAGGGATGCCGAGAGCGCCGCATAACCCCCGATTGGTTACTTATTTATCAGATAGGAAACGGGATTATTGTTTTTGAGCGAACTGGTACACACAGCGATTTGTTTCGAAAATGATTGTCTGTACTTCGGTGTCATGTTTACCTGAAGCTTGTGTTGTTTTTCTAACAAATCGCTATGCGTACCAGTACGTGTCAGATATCAATACAGCAATTGTTGTATTGATAAAAGTATACCCACATAGTAAATTCCCACATTAATGTCCACATTTGCGTCCACTGTAGACTTTATTGTGGGAATTTACCCTCTTATTAAATGGACCTTTATTTTCTCTGATTTAATGTATCGGCACACTATTATAGTACAACTCATCGGGACACTTATCAATCCCACCAATCCATTCGATTGATATGGGGCTTAGTTTTACTGATTGGAAGACAAATGGATTTTTGAGCGGCGCAAAAAAGCTATTGCTCAAATACGGTGTTACGTCGAAAATTCGTTTTTCACTGTTGTCAAATGTAATCAATAATTTATACTGTTCCAGAGGCTTAACTTCGATCGGATAGTAGCTTTCCATCCGTCAGCCCTCCAAGCCCTTGATTTTAATGATTTCACCTAAATGAGTCATAAAGAGTTCGTAGACAGCTCACATGTTAGCCGGTGAAAAATGGCAAGAAATAATTCAAATGGCTAATTTCAGCAACAGCGAAGAACGGCTGAGCAAGTTTTCTGATTCCGAAAAAAAGACAGCCGCCGGAGGGATGAACAAACGGCGGCTGTTGTATGTGTGTTTAATTATTAGATGTAAATTTGAAAATTTTTAGCGCTTCTTCAAATGTTGTTGTTTGGTTGATTGTATACTGCCCTTCAATCAACACGAAATTATTCACCTTCATGTATTCAATCATTTTTTCTTTTTCATCCTTTTTCCAAAGGGTTAAGGGATCACTAGACAAAAAGGTATAATTCACATTTTGCCCTTCTTCAACTACGAAATATAAATCTTTACCGATAACTTTTTCGGCCATTTTTGATTTGAACCTAAATATCTCTAACGCCTCCTCAAATGTTGTTGTTTGGTTAATTAAGTACTCCCCTTCAGAAAAAACAAGACCGTTTTCTTTCATGTATTCAACCATTTTTTTCTGTTCGGATTTTTTCCAAAGGGATAGAGGTTCTTCAAACAAAAAACTGTAGTCTGCAATTTGATCTTCTTCGACCTTGATATATAAATCTTTTCCAATACCAGTATTATCAGAATCCATGAGTGGATTTTTTCCAATGCTGACAATTAAGACAATTATTAGCATAAGTACAATTACGACAGCTGAGATAATTAAGAATAAATATTTTTTCATATGCCTTACCTTACGTCACCTTCTTTGTATCATTGGAGGAATTATTCTTTATGCTGTCCGGGGTAATATAATCGACGCCAGCTTTCCCTTTTCTAATGTCTTGACCAGCATCAGCGGGGCTATATCCTTTTAGGCCTTTGGTACTATATCCATTCAACCAAGCATATAATTGCTGCTTTACTGTCAATTTCCAATTATGTTCAGATGTTGGGCTTGTAATTCCGGCTGCTGTTAAAGCTCCAACAGCAAAAGTGGTACAATTATTTGTCACCATATTATAATCGCTGCTGAAATCGTTCATATATTTTAACGAGGCCAGAGCCTGGTCGTTTGTTATTTCATACACCTTTGCTATATTCCAAGAGTGATCTTTATCATCAATTTTTGCGCCGGCTACATCCGTGCGATTTATTATTTGATCCATAGTCAGAGGTTGGGCTGGATAAAACCCCATATATGAGACTTTTTCTACCATATTACCTGAAGCGTCTGTTTCGTAATTTTGTAATCTGATAAACGTATGGCCTACATCATTATCAGGATTTAACACATTTCTACTACCATCTGTCGGTTGCATTACTACGAAAGTGATAGTCGTTTTCCCGGCATAATTATCGTTTATGTAGTCATCTAATTCTTTATCATGGCCGGAAGGGTCTACCCATATGATGGGGTTGTTGGTACAGTACGTGTAAAGATTGAGACTTCGGGGATCCATCTGGTGTATATATTCCCTTCCGTCCTCCGATATCATACGCCCCATCCGCGGGTCATACTCCCTTGCTTGGGCGAAATACGTCCCGGACAGCGCGTCATACTGATATCCCGTAAAGCCAAACGGCTGCGACAAACCCTGGTTGCCGGCGCGGTCGGCGCCGAACTCGTCGTATGCGTAGCTGTCCGCAAGCGCTCCGTCGGAGTAGGTAAGGCGCAGTGGGCTGCCTAATTCGTCGTTCAAATAATAGCGCGATTCTCCGTCGCTGATATTTTCGGACGCCACGTTGGAATCCCAGGCGTAGTTTCTTGTTTGCCCATCTTTGCTTGTTGTCTGCAAAAGGTTATGGTACTGTTTCGTCAAATCTAAAACATAGCTGATTTCCTTAGTCGGGTCGACGCCATCCGTTACCCTGCGTTTCACCCTGTTGCCAAGACCATTGTAATCGTAGAACGCGGTTTGCCCGGCGGCGCTTTCCGCCTTTGCCAAACGGTTCATTGGGTCAAATTCGTAGCTGTTTTTAAACCTGCCGTCTTCCAACACGCGTGTTAGGTTGCCGCGCGCGTCGTAGATGAAATCTTGCCTTAGCCCCACGTTTTCCAAGCGCAGCAACTGGTTTAGGGGATTATATGTATAATCTGTCCTGACGCCGCCATCAACCATAAAACTACGGTTGCCAAAATCGTCGTAGCCATATTCTTTTATCAAACTATCATCTTTAATAACACCAGTCAAGCGTGATAGCGCGTCGTAGGTGTACTGGTATTGCCCGTTTTCTTCCTGGAGGCCGCGCCGATACTTTTCGACCCTTACGGTATTTGACATGTTGTCGTAGGAATAGGCATACTTATCGAGTAGGCCGTCCCGGTCGATGCTGGAAAGCTCGGAGAGCAATCCCGCTTCGTTGTATGAGTATTTCGCGCTTGTGCCGTTTGGAAACACTTTTTCGTGGAGCCTGCTGTTTTCGTCGTACATATATCCGATGCGTTTGTCGCCGTCTATCAGCGTCTTGAGGCGCAGGGCGCCGTCGTATTCATATTCTACGATCTTGTCATCCGGATACTTAATGCTCGTCCTCTCGCCGTCTGGGCCAAAGCCGTACTCGACTTTTTTGCCGCTATAGTCAGTTACTCTTTTGGCTCTGCCAAGCTCGTCGAGCTC
>WRNV01000051.1 GCA_009776445.1 Oscillospiraceae bacterium
CCCCTACAATATTATACCAGGGAATGGCGTTTATGTAAGGATTACACGCCGCGTTGATTAACCGTGTTTTATGAGTTTCGCTCGATAAATCATGGTCAGTTCGCGCGTCAATGCTAGTAGTTATCGCTCTCTTTGCAGGTATAGACGCGCAGCGTTGTTGTGTGCGGGAACTGTAGGGGGGGAAAGAGCGATAAGTACCCACGCGGGTCTTTACTGTAAACGTCGGTCCCATAAAGCAACAAAGGAGAAGTGAAAGAATGAGAAAAATTAAAAGAATCATGCCTTTGATTCTAAGCCTTGCGTTGATCGCGTCAACGGCTGTTATTGCGCCAATACAAACAGCGATGATGGCGGATTACCCACTGAGCATTATGGAGCCGCCCGTATCACAAAATGTTTTAGCAAACTCGGATGTTACATTTTACGTTGTTATGCTTGGCGGTGAAGAACCGTACAGCTTTCAATGGCAATCAGGCGCAAACGAATCAGGCCCGTGGGTGAACGTTACAAGCGGAGGTTCAGGTTATACCAGCGAAACTTTGACGCTCACCTCGGTTACGACCGGGATGAGCGGGACGTGGTATCGTTGCGTGATAACGGATAGCGATACCCCGCCAGCTACGATTGAATCGCTAGCCGCGCGGCTTCAGGTAACAAGCGGCACGACGCGGACCGCCGCCCCGACAGCTAGCTACAACTCTGGTACTACGGCTTCCAGCAACATCATTGGCATAAATGCGGCAATTACACTCGCTACAACTGCAACTGTCGCAAATAACCCAAAGATTTACTACACGACTGGCGCGACTGCAGCTGAAACACCCGATCCGACATTGGCGTCAAAGGTGTTTGATTACAGCGAATGCATCCAAGCGCCGGCGACGCCGGGGACGTTCTGCGTAAAGGCTATCGCGACGAGTACCAACGCGGCTACAAGCACCGTCGCCATATTTACGTACACTGTAACAAACGACAGGCAACGCCTTTCGGATATCAAATCGGATCCAGACTTTCTTGCGTGGAAAGCAGGAAATTTCCTTGGCGAGATGCCAAAGGTAGTCGCTGACAAAATTGACGCCGTGATCGACAGAATGTCGCTGACCGAACGGGCGAGGTTCACAGTCGGTGATGGTTCCAGTTATGGCACCGGAAGGGTTCCCGGAACCGCCGGGCATACAATCGCCATGATTGATTTTGGAATTCCGCAGACATCCTTCTCAGACGGCCCCGCCGGACTCAGAATTACAACTGGGAGTACAACTGGGACGTATTTGAGGCGCCCAACTTATTGGCCAAACGGCAGCGCGCGTTCAGCCACATGGAACAAGGATCTGGTCTATGAGATGGGTAGCGCATGGGGTGCGGAGTGCTACTACTTCAGCAGCGACGTTCAACTCGCGCCCGGAATGAATATCCACAGAAGCGTACTCAACGGACGTAACTTTGAGTATTATTCGGAAGACCCGATGCTTTCAGGCCGTACAGCGGCAATGGAGGTAAGCGGTTTTCAGGAAAACAACCCCGTCGGCATGATGATAAAGCATTTCGCCGTCAACAACCAAGAAACAAACAGAAGCAATAAACCCACTGCGGTCGAAACAAGGACGCTCCGTGAAATCTATTTGAGAAACTTCGAATATGCCGTGGAGGAAGGCAAACCCTGGGCTATCATGAACTCCTATAACCAGGTAAACGGCGTAAGCTCAGCCCAGAACTTTGGTTTGAACACGGTAATAGCGAAGGGTGAATGGGGATTTAAGGGCTTCCTCTGCACTGACTGGGGAAGCGGAACCGGCGGATACGGCAACGCAGGCGATTTATACAGTGTATACAACGCTGCCGGACTAACCACCACCACCACCGGATCCCTTACCGCTAACAACTCAAGCCGGCTCGCGTCCGGCAATGACACGCTGCAGTACGCGTCTGCGGATAACGCTGGCATAACCAGCTCGGTAACCAACGCCACCCACCCGCTGACCCAGGCTCGTGTCGACCAGGCTGTCAGGCTCCTGCTGACAATGGTCGTTAAGGGCCCGGCGTTTAATAATAAACCCTTGATCTTCGGCAACACCGATCAGGAAGTAATGGATAAAAACCGCGCCTTGGGATTGGAGATTGGCGACGAGTCCATCATACTGCTAAAGAATGGTACTGTTAACGGCAAACCGGCGCTTCCGCTTGCGGTACCAACAGCGCCGCAGCAAGTTTTGTTGCTCGGATCGACGATGAACACGCTTATCAATGGCGGTACCGGGAGCGGCGCGGTGAACTTAGCCTCCGGGGAAAGCATTCCTCAATTGGCTGCTTCCATACAGAACATCGTTGGTGGTAGCGCCCGAATAATCAACTCTAACGGACTAACTGGTGTTACCACTACCAACGGCGAAAATGTTATCACCCAGTCCCTTTTTGACTCGACTTGGAACACTGGTAATATCTCCGCTGTTGTCTATGCTTACAGAAGGACGTCCGCTGAAGGCTCCGACCAAAGCGCGACCGGATCCCCAGGATCATCCATGACGGGTTATCAGAACTCCGCGCAGGAAACGAACATAATAAATCAGGCTTCCGCGTTTGCAAAAGCGCACAATATCCCATTCATTGTCATGCTTAACATGGGCACATGGACAACAATCAGCACCTGGGCAGACAAAGCTGACGGTATAATAATGTGCTGGGAGCAGGGAATGGGCGGAGGCGTGCCAATGGCGAGAGCGCTTTTCGGCTTGTCCAACCCATCGGGCAAGACCCCGACGTCCGTACCCTACGCCATTTCCGGCAACGCCTCCAATGGACAGAGATACAATCCTACCGAGGGGCAGTTCGCCATATCAGGCACGACGGTGGTCTATTACCATGAGGGTATCTACGTTGGTTACCGCTACTATGACACATTCAACGTGCCGGTAGCGTTCCCGTTTGGCCACGGCCTCAGCTATACTTCGTTCAAGTACAGCAACGCGAAACTCAGTAAGACGACGTTCGATGGCGTCAACGATAAGCTGACGGCGAGTGTTACGATTACCAACACTGGAAAAGTCGCCGGTAAGGAAGTCGTTGAGTTCTATATCGGCGCGCCCGGCGTTCAGATGCGCAAGCCGGTCAAGGAACTAAAGGGCTACGAGAAGACCAAACTTTTAGAGCCAGGAGAGAGCCAGACAATCACTGTTGAGTTTAATGCTGAATCCCTCATGTCGTACGCAGACGCAGCCGTCACTGTCGGTGGTAGCGGCGTAGCGGGCGACTGGCTTGTTGAAAGCGGCCATTATGTAGTCTATTTCGCCTCAACATCGCAGGATATCAGGGCTACCAAGTCATTTACCATTGATGCCGGATTCTTGGTAAAGCACGTCGCCGAGACGGCTATGTCGCCAACCTCAGCCTACCAAACGACGTTGGCAGCTAACAGGAGATTGCCGACTCAGATAACAGTTTCGTTTGTACCCGGCGGCGGCCTAGCCAACTTCCAGAAGGCATACTCGGTAATGGGTTCTGCTTACAATTACCTGCCGGTTTGCCCGATAGACGGCATTGCCTGGGAATGGTACACAACCTCGGATCTGACTACGAAGGTTACGGAAGCGACGCTTGTTCCATCGGCTGCTACGACGCTATACGCCAAATGGGTAATGCCAGCTATCGAACTAGTGGTAGCGGGCGACAAAGCGACAGCTTCCGCCAGTGTATACCACGATTCAGCAACGCCAGTTAACGCCACGCTGATCATCGCGGTTTACGACGCGGCTGGCAGAATGCTATCTACAACCTCGGACAACGTTGTCGCTGTGGCGGCAAACACGCCTACCGCGATCAGCGTATCCATACCGGTCTCCGGAACAGCGGCCAGCGTCAAAGCGTTCCTGTGGGAAAGCGATACGTACATACCACTGGTAGAAAACGCTGTAGTTGTGATTTAGTAACGTTTTCAACCTCGTAAGGCAATAGCTATAGCCTTACTAAGCAAAAGTTTCAACCTAATCGAGCCAGGGCCGGTCGAGAGTGATTTTCGACCGGCCCTTACAAACAAGTTACAAAGAAAAGAAACAAGTTCAGACAAAGAAAAGAAACAAGTATAAAAGTATTGTATTTAGCCGGTAAATGTGCTAATATGGCATTCGCTGGCCTGATGGCGCGACTATCAGACCTAATTGCGGCCAAGGTTCCACTTGTGAAACGAATCAAAGGGGTATAGCTCAGCTGGTAGAGCACTGGTCTCCAAAACCAGGTGCCGAGGGTTCAAATCCTTCTGCCCCTGCCAGGAACAAAACAAGCCTACGCTAAAATATTTTTTAGTGTGGGCTTGACTAATTATTAACAGTTGTTTGCGTTCTATTACGCCAACGCCACCCGTACATAGTCGTCAACTTCTTCAAGGATACCAAGATCGCCTGTAAGATGAAATTGCTCATAAGCATCTGCAACGAATAACAATAAATCCGTCTTTCGATCAAGATTGAGAAAGTCACCAATCGACAAACCATGAGCCTTGCAATAAAGATTTGCAATGCGGATTTGCATATATAGAATATGGTTGAGTTTTTCAAATGGCATTGATTGTCTCCTCTTAGACCTTCGCCCATTCTTCCCAGTTGCCTTGTTCTTCGGATAGGAGCATATCTAGTATGCTTTCAGCACTTTCAAAGCAAAGGCGGGACTGCGGATCTTGAAGCAACTCGTAAGTCTTAGTCTCCATAATTATACGCAAAGCTTCTGTTGGTGACAAGTCTTTTTCTTTTGCATATTGTGAAACAACTATCGTAGCAACTATATCAGCACAGTATTGCGCTTTTTCTTGTTCAACACTCATTGGAATTTCTCCTTTCGGATTAACGTAAGGCAGTCAATAGCCCGTTGCGTTGAAAAAAAGTATTGCGAGGGTAGCCTGTATGGTAATAGCAATCGCACCAGTTCATCAATCGCAGCGTCTGATTTGAGCTTAAACCTCACCCTCGTTTCCATTGCGTTGCTACTCGTCATCAGGCGCCAGACCATCAGCGTCAGCTTTGGCGCAGAATGCTTCTATCTCGCTTTGGAAAATGATTTCCTTAATATCCTCCACGCAGCCTTCAACATCAGTGCATATCTCGCTGCCCCAAAATCTTACAACTGTCCACTCACAGTTTTGAAGCCTCACTCTGGTTTCGTTATCACGGCAGATATTGCGTTCGATTTTCTTTATCCAATACTCACGGTTGCTCTTTATGCTTGACTTTTTCTTTTCCCAATCCTTGCCATGCCAGAACTCCCCGTCGCAGAAAACCGCTATCCGGTGCTTTGTGATGGCTATGTCTGGTGTCCCCGGCAGTTTTGAGTAATTCTTCCTATAGCGGATACCAGCTCGCCATAAGGCTTTACGCAGGGACACTTCGATTGAGGTGTCCCTGCTCTTAATTCGGCTCATTGTGCGACGGCGCTTTTCGTCACAGGTTGGCACATAAATTCCCATTTGCTTGTCTCTACACATTTTTGTTTCTCATTATAGCACATGGGATAGAAGATAGATAAAAATTTCTAGAAATCTATGCAAATCTTCTTTCGGCTATGATATGATAGGTAATCATTGGACATGGAGAATGTAAATCAAATGGAGTGGTAGGCCATGCCGACAGATATTCATATAACAAATCCAAAAGAGTTCATGGAACTTGCTGTGAAAACCATGCTGAATTCTAAAAGCGAGAGGAGGACTGACAAAAGCAGCCCTCTGGTTGGCGCCGTCTTNGTCATGCACGATGGCCGTGTTGAAAAGGCGTTTCGCGGTGAACTCAGTGAAGGTGATCACGCGGAATACACACTTCTTGAAAGNAAGCTATCTTCGGTGGATTTGACTGGAGCGGTTCTTTTTTCTACGCTTGAACCATGCGCCCCAGGATCAAGATCAAGTTCCAAAACAAGCTGTGCAGAACGAATAGTTAGTCGGCGGATCGCGAAAGTGTGGGTGGGGATCGAAGACCCCGATCCACTTGTTGATCGCAGAGGGATTCAATATCTTCAGGAGCACGGCGTAGAAGTTGAACTCTTTGATCGCGACTGGCAGGAGAGCATCAGGAAGGCAAACGTGGACTTTATTTATGGCGCCGAGGAACGGGCAAGCCGTGCTGAAAACGAAACTATATTATTAGAAAACCTTTCCGAAATCGAACAGCCCATCTTATCCGCAACGTTTGATGATCTTGACGAAGAAGAAATCAAAAAATTCATTGAAAAAGCCAAAGAGCTTAAGTTAACCTATGTCTCTGAAGAGTTTTATCGTGTTTTTATTCAGCTGAAATATCTTGCGGAAACCGACACAGGCATTCACCCTACAGGACTAGGGCTTCTTCTTTTTGGGAAAAATCCTCAGATTTTCTATCCACATGCTGTTATTCGCGCAACACATATAAACGCTGATGGAAATGAGGATATCGAAACTTTCTCCGGATGCTTACCAAAGCAAGCTAAAGATAGTATAAACTGGTTTAAGAAGTTGGTTGGAAACGGAATTGATAGATCAAGCGCTGAAAGAGAAGAAATTTATAGTTACCCAGAAGATGTTATACGTGAAAGTGTAATAAATGCCCTGGCGCATAGGTCGTATGACATTGACGGAGCGGCGATACATCTGGAAATTAGTGATGAAACAATCGTCATCCGAAGCCCCGGCGGCCCTGTCAAGCCCATTAGTATGGAGAAAATTAAAAATCTTAACGCTCCATATCTAAGCAAAAATCCAAAAATTACATACACATTTGAAAAGCTGAACCTTTCCGAAAACAGAGGCTTTGGGTTTAAAACAATTCGAAGTCTTCCTTTGAAATATGGCCTTCCTCTACCGACAACTACCTATGATGAACCATATTTGACTTTTGCATTTTCACGAGCCTATGGCCTGGGTACTAGCGATGAACGAATCAGCAAGCTCAGTAATATTGAAGCCAAGGGATTTGATTATATTCGATCAAACTCTCCTATAACGCGCAATGCTTATGAGAAAAACCTCGGCATAAATACGAAGACCGCGCAGCGAAATTTGTCGCTTTTTGTTGAACTTGGACTTGTCAGAAGAGTCGGATCAGGTCCTAATACGTCCTACGAGATTATTGAATAGGACACAATCGCGACAATATAGGTGTCGCGATGTCGCGATTATTGGTAGAAAAAACCCTGTTTCAGGCATATCGCGACAATATGCGTGTCGCGATGTCGCGATTATCGGTAGAAAAAACTCTTTTTTAGGCGTATCGCGACAATATGTGTGTCGCGATGTCGCGATTATCGATTGAACGAACCCTTTTTTAGGCGTATCGCGACAATATGCGTGTCGCGATGTCGCGATTATCGGTAAACCAGATCATTTTTCAAGCGTATCGCGACAAAACCTGCTTGATGAGATAAATCAAGCCCGCAGCATAGCTTTTGCCGTGGGCTTGATTATTTCGTAAATCGTTATTTCACTGTTTCTTTTATTCTGACTCTGGACGCTGTGTCGCGTCGTGGGCGTAACCCACTTTATAGTCCGCCCTTGCAAGGCGTTGCGTCAGGCCCTGAGCATTTGGCGCTGGGTGTCCTTTTCCCTAGCTGAATTGACTAAATCCATAACTTCCTCGGGTATCAGATCATTGACTTCTATAAACTCCATAAGCTCTTGTATATTTAAACCATGTTTCTGGGCGACTAGCTCATATCGTTTGTATACCAACTCTTCCAACTCGTTTCCAAGGGAAGCGATAGCTCTGTCTATTCTTTTTATCTCCTTATCATAATCAATTTGAGAGTAACTCTTCCGTAACATACGACCTTCACTTTCTCCGATAATCCTGAGCGCAACAGCTTAACCATTGCGCATCAGCCTAATAGTTCCAATATTCTGCCCGCGTCGTTAAAGCTAACGTAGTATCTATACATTGGCTTTGTCACACAGAACACCGCGATAATATCGCCCATTAAATCGTCAATGATCCCATGTAAATTGTCCCATGTGTCATCTGTATGTAGTTTGACATGCGCTCCAATTGAATAGTTCATAATTATCATAGATGCCTTATTACGGCAAAGGCTGTAAACAATGCGAACAATCTTTTGTACAAGGCAATTATACAGCGAGGCCAGGACTCAAATCAATAATCGTTGCATTGTTACTTGGAGGCCCATAACGTTGAAAATATACACATTACAGATTGAAAATATAATTGGAGTATTAAAGACTAGTATATTGCGTCCCCTAGGTAGCATTGCATATTCCGAAAATAAATACGCTTTGGTGGAAAAACAGAGGTGGCGATAAAGTGAAATGAAAAGATTAATAGATTTTGAGAAAATTATGCCTGATTATTGCCAAATATTGCCGATTGCATGATTACTATAATTGTGCTACTATATTCAAAAGACAAGCAAAAACAAGGTTTTATGGTGCTAAACTATGGCTGAAAAAGCTACAACATCACAGCGTGACGCGGTTCTGGTCACCGTCTTGGAGCGGTTGTCGGACCAGATACGCCAACAGAACCAGGCGTTTGATGAAATAGCGAAACAACAGCTCGGGCTGTCTAAAGCGGTTGAAAATGAGCGGCTCAGCTTGAGGGCGCGGCAAGATGGCGCTGAAGAGGCGAGCGGAAAGCTGCTGGAGTCGGTTGCCCGCTACCGATCTGATATGCTCAGTCTGGTAAACGAACAGGACGCCATAAATAAAAATATTGCCGACTTAAATAGTTTAGTCAACAAAACAGCTTATGCGCTGGAAAAAAACAATCAGGATCTCGCTGAGCTTAATGAGCGGGTAACGATACTTGAAAACGCCGCAAAAGCGCATTTTGAACATTCACTTAAACAGGCAGATATATTACCAAAGGAAATAGAAGGCTCGACCCGCAGCATTACCAAACTCCATATGGACACGGAAAAAAACCTGGGGAAGGCGCATCAGGAAACGCAGAAGCAGTTGGAGAAGCTACAGCAGGATACAGCGCGTCGGCTGCTGGTGCTGGGTGATATGGAGATTGCGCTGCAGACGCTCCTGGTTCGCACGGAACCACCTGAAAAGAAACCCGCGTGGCCGATCCGGCTGTTCCGCCGCGCGATTGCGTTTTGCAGGGCAAAACTAGCCCGGCTGCAGGAGCGAAAGAAGCCGCGCGCCAAAGATCCATAATAGTCTATCAGCTTTCCCACAGTCGATCGCCAGATATTGCAGCTTTGAGGCTTAACGCCGCATTATAGAGTTCTTTTTTCGAAACAACGCCTTTATTCGCGTCCGCAAGCGCGCTAACGGCTTCTTTTAAAGAACAGCGGTTTTTCGCGATATAGTCAGCCAACAGCGCCTCGTTTGACTGGCCTGCGCCGATGGACGCTTCCGGCGCCCTGCCGAGGTTTGCGACAAGTGTGTATTCGCCTTTTTCAGACGAAGGGTTGTCGTCGAGTTCACCAAGGATTTTCCGAGGATATCCCCGGTATACGCGCTCAAACATCTTTGTCAAGTCGTTACAAAGGCACAATTCAGCTTCGGGCGTTTCTTCATCAAATACCTTCAAAGATCTTTTAACGCGTTTTGGCGATTCAAAAAAAACCGAAGCGACTGCGGCGCTCTTTCTCGCGGATTCGATGGTTTTCCTGATGCCGTTTGTCTCTTTTGGCAGGAAACCATAGAAGGCGAACGATTCTAAATGAAATCCGCAGACCGAAAGGGCTGCGGTAACGGCTGAAGCGCCGCAAACGCTGACGACGTTTATTCCTCTTTCAGCCGCTGCGTTTACGATGATCCCTCCCGGATCGGATACGCAAGGCGTTCCGGCGTCGGATACCAGGGCGATGTTCTTTCCGCCTTCCAGCCTTGCCAATAAGTAATCAACCTGACGTCTTTCATTAAACTTGTGGTTTGATACAGCTCTGTTATTGATACCAAGAATACCAAAGAGCTTTTTCGTGGAGCGAGTATCTTCAGCAGCCACTATGTCGGCTTCCCTGAGGATTAGTTTTGCCCTGTCTGTAATATCCCCGGCATTCCCAATTGGTGTCGCCACGACATACAACGTACCTTTCAAGAACCTACTCCCTCAAATCGGCGTCAGCCTTCGATATTCTGGCAATAGTTATATATAATCTGCGCGACTTCCGCCCTTGTAGCCGTATTTTGAGGCAGGAGCTTGCCACTAGAACCCCTGATTATTTCCCATGATGAAGCCCACCGCATCGCATGAGCCGCGTAGCCGGAAATCTGTGTTATATCGGGAAAGGTATCAAATACAGCGCCTGGTGTTGACAGGTCGCGCCCTTTATACGAGGCATAGCGGTACATTATCGTGGCCATCTGCTCCCTGGTTACATTGTTGTCAGGGCGAAAAGTCCCGTCAGCGTATCCAGTTACAATATCGTTTGCGTTTGCCCACGCGACGGCGTTATAATAGTATAGCGAAGGGTTGTTGGCGTCAGAGAACGTTGCGCTCGCGTCACTTGGAGACAGTTCGTCGAGCCGATGCAGTACAGTTACGAACATAGCTCTTGTCATTTGCGAATTTGGAGCGAATGTAGTCGCCGATGTTCCTGTGAACAGGCCGTTTTTATAAACAAAGCTTATGGCCGCAAAAAACCACGCGCCCTCCGGCGTGTCCCTGAATGGGAGACTCGACGCTGAAGCGCTGTATGACCCGAAGAGATAATAGCCGTCTACACGCGCCGACACATCTGAGTTTGCGGTAACGCGGATCGTTGAGTTTTCGGCGCAGAAATAACGTTGGTACTGCGTTAACTGGGAACCGGACGCGACTTCGCTCCCGGTCGAAACATTTATAACTTCCCCGTTCGTGACATCAAGCGACGCGGATCCCGAAAGCAGAATAAAACTCCCGCCTTCGGACAGCGTTACCATACTCCCCTCCGCAAGCTCGATCTGCGTGAATCCAGGTGCAAAGTTGTACCCTATATATTTTAGGCGAATATCGTCGATCCTACTGGAAACGCCTTCCGTCGAAGTGTTGAGCGAACCCGCTATTTCGGAACGTAACGCTTCGGCAAAAGCGCCTTCCAAATAACTGCGCGTAATCAGCGGGTCTGTGGCCGATCCCGCCGTAGAAGCGGAAGCTGTAACCATAAACAACAAAACAGTCAGCGCCAATCCAGCCGCGACAGCTCTTTTCAAACCAGCGTCCATCCTTTCCGAAAGCTTGTTTCGCCCTACGATACCACATTTTTTATACAATTTCAACCAGCGAAAGGAAAAAACGCCGAGAAAAGAGCCAGATGGAGATATCCACCCTGTGTTTTTGTCAAATTAATCACAGAATATTGACAAAAAATGCGCATTATTTAAAAAGGCCTTGACATATGTTACATATTTGCATAAAATTGTCCAGACCGGGATTGCGACCATGATCAACAAGAGGTAATACAAAGTATTGACGTCAGTCTGGGGAGGTCTGTGGCATGCCGGATAAACAAAATGAAAGTAAATTTATGGCAATGCTGGAGCGCAGGGGTATTGTACGGAAAACCGGTTCTGGCGAAAACCCGCTTGAGGCAAATTTAAATAGCGCGCCCACAAATGAGAAGAATCAAAAAGAAGAACCTTCCAAGGTCGAGCGCGCCAACGAGGTCGTGGAGCGTGAGCGCGTTGAGACTGATTTTCGCGCCATATTCGACCAGCCTGCTGATGAAGCGATGAAGGTCAAGCATGCCGCGCAACAGCCGGTTCCAGGTATGATCAACCCTTCTATTCCAGTTGAGCGGTTTGGGCAGATCGAGAGGGAGGATCCTATTGGAACCGCGACTCGCGCGGAGCCTACGCCACCTAAGCGCGTGGAAATGCCGAGACCATCCCCGTTCTTTAATGGAAGCGATTTCACAGACGGCGATGTCGCGTCTGACGGGCGCTTATCAGGCAGGCCTGAAGCGGCGTTTGCGCAAAACGCGCAATTTACGCCCTCCGAGCCGTATATACCCGATATACCCGAAAGAACGCCGGAACCGCCGCCCCCTGAAAGTTATACGGATAGGTATCTTGATATTGAAGCGCTGTATGAAGCTCTGTCAATGAAGTCGAAGCGGACAGATACGATTTATCTGATAGAGGAGTATCTAAAGACGCTTCCGGAGTCTCTGCCCGATGAATCGCGGCGCGAAATAGTCAGCAGGATAGTCGCCGCTTCCGGTTTTGACTATGACCTTTTGATGGGGGACGGCATTTTACGCGTTAAAATGCTAAAAGAATACGCGGAGCGCTTCGCGAAACATACCGATGATTATATATCAGCGCGCAATTCCGAAGTTGATGAGCTTGAGCAGCAGATTATGAAGCTTCGAAGGCTGATCGAAAACCGAAGAGATCTACACAAGAGGCAATTCTTCGCTATAGAAGCTGAAGCGCAACGGCTGAAGGATATCCTGACTTTCATATCCGGCTAGATTGGCGACTAGCTAACGACAAGCTAACGAAGAACGATGATAAAAGATAAAAGACAAAAGACGAAAGACAAAAGGCGAAAAGACAGTAAAGATGGCTAAGATTAAGTCAACATAGTCTACATAGCGCACCCCCGTCTTCTGGTCGTATCCTTCCGGCCATAGAAGCACGGGTGAGGTTTGCGCTTGTAAGTTTATTATTCAAGTAAAGGGGCGTGGCAGATGTCCATCGGCAAACTGTGGTGTCGAAAAGAAGTTACTAGGCTCAAGCCAGGGCGGATAAGGGACGGAGTGGGGGAACTATCCGCTCGTAATGAAGGCGGAGCGAGTCACTGGCAGATACACCGGGAGGAGAAGGTCGATGAGTAATTATGAGTTGACCGAACGAGGGAAGATATTCGTAGCTGTTGTGCTAGTGTTATTGCTGCTTTTAGTGCCGTCCGCGATTCTTTTGTGTACGGCGGTGGCTCGTCAACCGGAACGGCAGAGTGATCCGCAAGGCGCAATACCGTCAGTAAGCCCTCCCCCATCATTAGTTATAACCCCAACGCCGGAAATTCCAGAAAGCCCGCAGCCGTCTGGCGGCGGGCTTGGCCCTTCAGATGTTCCGATAAATGATGATGGTATCGATGGAAACGATGATACGAGCGATGATGAAAACGTAGGCGCGGCGGAGGCGCCGGATCCTATCATTACCAGGATCCCCGACCAAGATGGCTTGATTCCTGTTGAAAGTGTGCTTTCATTTATATTTTCACCAGCTAGGCAAGACTCACTGGATGATAAAACACTGTCTAATTTGCGCGGTTTTGTTAATTCGCCAGAGAACACTGACGACAGTTCGATCGCGATAGAAATCCCAAAACTGTCTGAAGCGGACACGCAAAAACTGTTGAAGGTTCTGGATAACGCCTTCACCGACTTGGGGATTTCTGAACAACGTCTGGTTTATATCTCTGACCAGGATGCAACTGCTCAAGACGCGTTTGAAGTTACTCTATCTTTCATTCCTCTTGTAATAAAATAACGGTATCGTCTGTAGAGGCATCGACTGCAAAGGCATCGTCCTCAGGGGCCTCGTCCACGCTATCACTTTCGGAAGCGTTACGGATTATTTTTGAAAACTGATCGACGACATTTGCGTACAGCCTAACGCACTCTTGCACTTCCGAAGGCATATTCTGGACTGCCTTGATTACAGCTACGCTTATTGATTCGGCGTCTCGGCGTGACCCTCCGAAGAAGAGGCTTGCGTCAATATCAAATTCGTTGATCAACTTTTGCATGACTGCATATGACGGCGTCGCCCGTCCTTGTTCAAGCATACCTACATGGCCAGGGGATCTTTCGATCACTTCGGCCAATTTTTCTTGCGTGAGGCCATGGGATAGCCTGATATTCTTGATTACCGCAGCGGTAAATTTGTTCATAACAATAAGCAGCCTGTCCATAATGATTCGCCATTCAACGGAATGATATAGTATTCACCAACCTGTTACCAGCAAAAATATTAGTGATTTCTAATATTAAATATTAGTTAGTATCGCTGTGCCTGCAAATGCTGGTTTTTTCGTTATTTTGATATCGTATCTTTTTTAATTATGATGTATAGTGCTACGCCACAGTCAACATTTTTTTATAATTATGAGCGGTAGGAATCGCGGAATTCTTACTGCTCGCAAGCATAGTTGCCATCGTGAACAGTTAGGTTTATCATACGATTGTCCCGGGACGCGTCTTTCGGCTATGCCCATGTGGAAGTGTCTTCCGGCTATTGACAATCAGCAAGATTTAGACTATAAATATATGATAGTAAAACATATAGGGAGGAGATACAAAATGAGCGAGTATTACAACAACCAACCTGGCTACAATCAGAACCAACCTGGCTATAACAACCAACCCGGTTACAGTCAAAACCAACCATCCTATCAGCAGCCTTCACAACAGTATCAGGATCCAGCCGCGTGGCCGCATATGAGACTCAGGGACTGGATAGTTACCCAATTGATGTTGCTTATCCCAATCGCGAACATAGTCTTCATATTTATGTGGGCGTTTGGAAAGGACGTAAACCCCAGTAAAAAGTCTTACTTTCAGGCTACGCTGATATGGTTCGCAGTTGCCATTGTGATTACAATTCTAATGAGCATTTTTATGGTTTCACTTTTTTCAAGTATTTTCAGCGGATTTGCGAATTACTACTATTGATTGACGATCCCGTCCATATCTCGCAGCCTGTAAAGCAGATGCCGGTACTTTGAGCGATGACATTTTATACTTGCGGTCGAAATGATTCCGCGCAGCTTTTCGACCGCAGTAACAGTTCAGAGGGTCTCCAAAGTCCCCGTCATTAGTTTTACGCCTTTAACAAAAATATTGACAACATGATGACCCCGGTTTATAATAACTTCTGCTCGTCTTTTATGGCGGCATAGCTCAGTTGGCTAGAGCACACGGTTCATACCCGTGGTGTCGCTGGTTCAAGTCCAGTTGCCGCTACCACATGGGGGGCGGTAAAGTCCGCCCCCTGGTGCATCGTCCGCAAATTTCACGAGATTAGAAACAAAAAAAATGACCCGTTGGTCAAGCGGTTAAGACTCCGCCCTTTCACGGCGGCAACAGGGGTTCGAGTCCCCTACGGGTCACCAGAGTCCTCAAATTTTACGCAACGCAAAACCCTGNAACTAAATTGGTTACAGGGTTTCTTATGGGGGATAACGTTTTACCGCTAAAACACAGACTTCTTGTCGCCATTGTTTTCGTGCGAAGAATTCATTTGCGACTCAATGAGCTTTATGAGAATCATCTGCGACAAAGACTCGCCAAATGCCGACAATCCAGGAAACACCCCGGAAGACGATCCGTCCTGATTGCCTGAGCCATGACCGCCATACGCAACCGCGCCGACCGGGATATCGCCACCGTAATATAGATTGAGGACTTTCGACACATAGTTTTGCGAAAACGAAGGTACCCCATCATATTTCACGACCGCTCCGGGACCCGCGTTATACGCGCCAAGCGCAAGACTGACATCTCCGCCAAACCTATCGAGCATCTGGCGCAAATACTTAGCTCCGCCCATAATGTTCTGTTCCGGATCATACGCATCGGAAACACCCAGTCCCCTTGCTGTACCTGGCATGAGCTGCATTATGCCCATCGCGCCGGCTGACGATGTTGCGTTCGGCCTGAAACCAGATTCCACCTTCGCGACAGATTTGAGCAGATTAACCGGGATGTTGTACCTTTGCCCGGCAGCTTCAAAAATCGGTTCGAGTTCAATGTTGCCACTCGTAATTATCGCGCTTGATCTCAACGCCTCGGAAAAATCGGAAACAGTGACGGCTACGGGTTGTTGTGCGGCGGAAGCGGAGTTTGCGGTAAAATTCAACGAATTTATGGAATTTGTACTGACTGCCATAAGACCTCCTATAAAACGCGACGCGTACACTCTATACTTAGTCGTATCGTTAAATACAGGGATTTCTTTAGCAATGAGATTTACCGCAAACTAAAACAAAGTGGAAAGCCAGCCTACTATTGCTTGAACTAAGGGAGCAAAAACGATCGCGGGCAGATAGTTTGCCACCTTTATCTTTGTCATGCCGATAAGGTTAAAACCGATCCCAATAATTAAAACCGAACCCACACAGTTCATTTCCGCAAGCATTGAAGGATTATCCAATAGCGGGCGCAGTAATTGAGCCAATAGCACTAGTAGGCCTTGGTATGCAAATACAGACGCGGCTGAGAAAATGACGCCCACCCCAAGGCTAGCCGCCAGCATCGCGGCTGAAATCAGATCAAGGGCGGATTTTATAAAAATCATTGAATTATCGCCGCTCAAACCGGAGTTTATCGAACCGACGATCGCCATAGCGCCAACGCAAAATAACACAGAAGCGGTCACAAATCCTTGCGCTATTGAATGCTTACTGCCGATTTCACCATCCTGTACTGACGCGCCAGAAAAACGTTTTTCAATCGTCTCGCCAAGCGAATTCAGGCGTTCATCCAGTTTCAATGCGGTACCCGACACCGCGCCGAGTACGATCGAAACTGTGAGTACGATCGGATTTTCGCCTCCAAGCGCGCCGGAAATGCCTATGTACATGGTACACAGTCCTATACCTGTCATGATCGCGCCGGAAAACCGTTTTGGCAGACCTTTATTGATCAGCAACCCGACAAGACCGCCGATCACTACGGCGACGGTGTTTACTATCACGCCCAACATATCATATATTACCTCGGAACATTAGAATAATACCTCAATTGACTATCACAATGAAACACTCCTGTTTTTTGACCACATCTTTTCCAAACATCAGCAGCACGTCATGGATTGGGTTGTAGTACCTCGTGTATGTTGTTCCCTTCCTTGTTAAATAGCCAGATTGATCAAATAAATTTTGTTCGACAAGATGAGTGTATTCATCGATTATTGAGTCGGCGTCTCCTTGTAGATCGCTCAGTTTATACGAATATGTGACCTCGCCAAACGACGGGTCGATGCTAAATGGGTAGACGTCGAAGAAGGCGCCAAAATCAGGAGCCGGATAGTGGCTTACGTAATACGGCGTAGGGATCAGTATCGACTCAAGCGGCGCGAAACTTTCATTGCTCAATTCGGAAAAAAAGCTGATCGGCACTGCGAGGTTGATGTTTTGCGCCCCTAACATAGACGCGCTGGTGACGCCCACGACCATACCCGAGGAGTTGAGCAGAGCCCCGCCGCTACTGCCGCTTGATATAGCGGCGTCAAGCTGGATGAATTCGTTGCCGTCGAGTTCACGGGATGCTTGCGATACAATGCCCCTTGAAAAAGAAGCCTGCAGCCCGAGCGGGCTGCCGAGCGCGTATACTGTTGCGCCGGTAAGCAATTTCGATGAGTCGGCAAGCTCAAGAAATGGGAATCCCTCGCCTTTTACCTGGATGAGCGCGGCGTCCATTTTCCAATCGTAGTCGTACACGCCCGCCACATCATACACTTTTCCATCGTCAGTAGTAACTCGGGCTTTTTTCGCGCCAATGATGACATGGTAGTTTGTTATTGCGATCCCGGTTTCTGAAATGAAAAAGCCGCTTCCGGCCTTCAAGCCTCTGCCGTCGTCGTCCATGATTTCAATATAAAATACAGCCGGCGAAGCTTTCTTATATATCTGCTCGGCCGTAAGCTCAGTAGAGAGTGAGAACTGCTTGCGCGCGCCCGCGTCTACGATCCTCAAGACGATTGCGGAGGCCTCGGCCCGCGTCAACGTCCTTCCGGGATAAAATGCGCCGTTATCGTCCGAACCGGTGAGTACGCCCGCCCTATATAGCATGTAGACGGCCTGTCCGTAGCTGTAACTCTCGAAAACATCCGGAATCGAGCCGTCAGTGACGCGGTTTATTGGGGTTATTGCTTCTTCCGGCATCGCGCCCGCGATTATAGAGGCGAAATCGGATCTTGTGGCTGCCACGCTCAAATTGCGGTAAGCGCCAATAGGAATATCGTTTTCCAGCGCGTATTCAACGTAGGGCGCATACCATGGGGAAGCGCTTTCGAAATCTGTTTCCCCTGTGTGGTAACACTTATGCAAAATCGCCGCGATTTTCACCGTTTCCGCGATGGTAAGCGTTCCATTGGGATCAAAAATGCTTCTGTCTTTGCCGTCAAAAATGCCATATTCGTAGGCGCCCCTCACACTAGTATAAAACCAGGCGGATAAAGGGACGTCGGAAAACTCGCCGCGATAAGCGCGACTCTTGCTGAAATTTGAAAGACTAGCCGCGCCAAGTGCCGGAACGGAAGCCGACAACAAGACGAAGACAGATAAAAGTGCCAGGAATATTCTTTTTTTCATAGATAAATCCTTCTCTGATAATAACCTCCATCGCTCAAAGCGTTGTGGCGATTTGTTACCTTGCTGGTATTCCGCATGGAGCATTATACTATTGCAGTAGGCGAATTACAAGTTGTGTTATAGTTGCTACAATGATTACAAGGGTTGCGCGTTGCAACTTTTTGTGTTAATATGCGGGCAATCACTTACAAAATACTGTTATTTTTAGAAAGAAGGCTTGTATAAAATGAATTCACCGACTCTTATCGTAATGGCAGCCGGGATGGGCAGCCGCTACGGAGGGCTAAAGCAAATCGACCCGGTGGGGCCATCACAGGAAATCTTACTCGATTATTCGGTGTACGACGCGATCAGGGCCGGGTTTGGCAAGGTCGTATTCGTGATCAAGGCTGAGATGGAAGCCTCGTTTAAGGAGAACATCGGGAAGCGGATCGCGGCTGAGATTCCGGTCGAATACGTATGCCAGCGGCTCGAAGAGCTCCCTGAAGGGTTCGCGCCGCCACTAGGAAGAGTAAAGCCATGGGGCACAAGCCACGCGCTGTATTGTTGCAGGGAAGCGGTCGGGGGGCCTTTTGCCGCGATAAACGCCGACGACTTCTACGGCGCCGACGCGTTTCGGCAGGTTGCGGCTTTTCTGCGGGAGGTAGAAGAGGGCGCCAAGTACCACGCCTGCATGGTTGCGTATAGGATAGAAAACACGCTGACAGAGAATGGCGCTGTCACGCGGGGGGTATGCTCAGTATCAAGTGACGGTTACTTGGACGGCATCGCGGAGCGGCAGCGCATTGGGTGGAAAAACGGCGAAATCCTGGACTTCGAAGGAGATAAGGCTACCGTAATAGCGCCAGGTACAGTCGTTTCTATGAATATATGGGGTTTTCCAGGGAATGTCATGAGCGAGTTTGAATACTACATGAGCCGCTTTTTGCGCGATAAAGCGGACAACCTGGAAAGCGCGGAGTTCTATCTGCCGGTTTTTGTAGACAATCTCGTAAAAGATAGTAAAGCGGACGTCAAGGTGCTCAAAACCGATGCGAAGTGGTTTGGAGTCACCTATAGGGAAGACAAACCCGCGCTACAAGCAGCCTTAAGGGATATGGTTAAAGCCGGCCAATACCCAGAAAAGCTCTGGGGATGAAGCCATTAGGTATTGACAGAACCGTGCGCTAATGGTAAGCTGTAAACATAAAAGGACTGTCGCTTTTGCACGGCGACTCGATCCAAAAGCTTGGGTAGAGACGCCTTAGCTCTTAAGGCGTCTCAGATTATTTTCTCTTCCGAAACAAAGTAACGCAGAGAGTAACAATCGCAATGATCAACATTACGAAAGCAAATAAGCCCTCATATGTAACCATTCAAATCACCCCCTAGTTAGAGAGTGACCGAGCCGCCAAGCGACAGTCCATAATTTATTATAGACTGCGCTTGTGAATGCTGTCAATTGCTACTGTTCAGTGGGTGTCCAAAAACTCGCAATGGTGTTACAGTTCACGGCTAACCGGAGCTGATATCCGCATCCATCCGTGTCTCGCCACATCAAGGAAAAGCAAGCAGCAAGTCACATCGACCCGACCACCCAC
>WRNV01000052.1 GCA_009776445.1 Oscillospiraceae bacterium
TACGCGGATATGGTCACGCTCCTAATGACTTTCTTTGTGCTGATGTTCGCTATTTCCAATGTCGATAACGAAAAAGCCGCATTGATGTTCGCGGCTTTCTCNAGGTCAGGCTTGACAGCTGAAGAATACATGCAGATCCAAGAAAANTGGGGCCCGCCAAGCGAGGATCCNNGCACTTCGAAGATCCCTACGCCGGGGCCTTCTCCAGAGATTGACGAGGAAAGCGGCCTACCGGTAGGTAANCCTGATCTTGAGAACTTATTCAGTTTAGTTGACGATTATATAAGCGAAAATGGATTGGGCGACAGGATATCNCTGCAGTTCAACGGCGAATACCTGATGCTTACCCTTGCAAATGACATATGGTTTGATTCCGGGCGCGCGGAAATAACGCCCGCAATGCGGGTTATGGCCAAAGAAATAGCACTTTTACTTGCTCAGACTTTCAACGATGAAAAGCCGTTTGATATTGTAGTCGCCGGGCATACCGACAACGTTCCGATAAATACCGTTCGATATCCGTCAAACTGGCATCTGAGCAAGGATCGCGCCGTTAATTTTCTTGAAGTCTTGATATCTGAAAGCAACCTGGATCCGTATTATTTCTACGCCCGCGCCTGCGGTGAGGAGAGGCCGATAGCCTCAAACGACACTGCTGAAGGAAGACAACGCAACCGCCGCGTTGAGGTGATGATATCGTTAGCACAAGAGGATCCGATATGGTGGGATGATATTGCGAAGGCGCACGAGCAGACTAGTGATAATGAATAGAACTATGAACTATCGGAGCAAATAAAAACAAGAAAACACTCGTCTATCCACCGTATTCTTTCTCCTGACTCCTGACTCCTTGCGGTTCGTAAACCGCATTAGCGTCATTCCCAGTTCCGGATGTTTTTTTCCATTATGTACCCCGAATCACTATCACCTATTTTCGTGAAGTCAAACCTCTCAAAGAAACCTATAGCCGGGTTATCGTGGGAAACGATAACCCGCGTTTTTTCACACTTGAGCTTACGAAAAACCGAAACCGCTTGGCCAATAAGTTGTATACCGTAGTTGCGTCTGCGTAACTCAGGCCTTACATAAATATAATCTATCCAACCAATATTTCCGGCTTCCGCGCTGCTTATCCCGCCGTCTTGCCATCCCCCCTGCCCTACCATGCCGTCCGTCGTATAGCTCGCCGTGTCCAGCCCGATCACCCCTGCCGGCTCATCTCCAAGAAATGCCACATATTGCTCGCCAGCGCCATGCTTCTTTCCGGTTTCTTCGCGGATTTGCTCTAAAAGAGCAAGGTCGCGCGTCTCATCCAATTGCAAAAAACGCGAATTTTCTGTGACGCGTTCATTTTTTGAGCGCCACCAGGTTTGATTTGCAAATGTGCTGCTTTCGCTACTTAGGTGCGAATTGTCTCCTTGGTAACTGATCGACAATTCGCCGTTTTCGCATAGCAAAAGCGTCACAGCCGTATTGTCGAAGTACGTCACTTTTTTTATTTCGTCAGATCTGATGCCCAAAAGCCCGCTGATAAACGAACGGATGGCGAAACCATGGGAAATGACTGCGACTGTTCCTGAGTCGTGTTGTCCTGCTATCTCCAATACACAGTCTCTAATACGTGTTTGCGTGTGATGGAATCCTTCGCTGCCGGAAACATGCCATCTCTCAGGATCCATGCTGAAGTTTCTGTTCATTTCCGGGTCATCATGTTCTATGTCCCCCCAGGCTTTATCTTCCCATTCGCCCATATTCACTTCCCGCAGTCTACTCGTCGTGTTGAGGGGCAGATTATGGGGCACATAAATGGCGGACGCCGTCACACGCGTCCGTGAGAGGTCGCTTGAATACACAGCGTCGAATTTCTCATGTTCAAAACGCGCTTTGAGCCTATCGATCTGCTCAAATCCCCTGCCAATGATTTGGCCGTTGAAATGCCCATGCGCGCGCCGGAATATGTTCCCTTCTGCTTCTGCGTGCCTGATTAAAAAAATTCTTGTCAATTCAATATCACCTTTCCGGTCAAACCGCAAACCTCGTCAATGCTGTTTTTCGATAAGTACAACTTTATTTCTTCGATAATTCTAAGCGGCGCGTATGGATCCGCGATACAGGCCGTTCCCACCCCAATTATTCCGGCGCCAGCAAGCATCATTTCGATGGCATTGTCTCCATCCATGACCCCACCCATACCCATAACTGGTATCTTTACCGCGTTTGATACCTGCCAAACCATCCTGACGGCAATCGGGAATACAGCCGGTCCGGATAACCCGCCGATGTTGTTGTGGAGTATTGGCTTTCTTGTGGCTGTGTCGATTTTCATGCCAAGTATCGTATTGATTAGCGAAACCGCGTCCGCGCCCGCTGATTGCGCCGCTAGCGCCATTTCAGCTATGTCCGTGACATTCGGGGAGAGCTTTATCATGACAGGCGCACTTGAGTTACTTTTCACAGCTTCAGTCACAGCCGCGACCGAATCAGGCGATGTGCCAAATTGCATCCCACCTTTCGTTATGTTTGGGCAAGAGACGTTTACTTCGATCATGTCAACACCCGCGTCGGACAGTTTTTTTGCCATTGCCGCGTATTGTTCAACAGTCTCCCCGGAAACATTGGCGATGATAACAGTGCCATAACGGCGCATCGTCGGCAATTCGTCCTTAATAAACGCATCAATCCCGGGATTTTGCAAACCGACGCTGTTTAGCATCCCCATTGGCGTCTCCGCGATACGCGGCGGAGCGTTGCCCAAACGCGGCGCGGCTGTCAAGCCTTTCACGCATATCCCGCCAAGTTTGGACAAATCATAATATTCACAGTATTCGCTCCCGAATCCAAATGTTCCGGACGCCGCAACAATGGGGTTTTTAAATCTCACCCCGGCAAAATCGACGCCTAAATCCAACTATTAATCAACCTTCTTTCTATCTTCCCGCGTATGCTACTCCCAGATTACTTCGTCTGAATTGAAAACCGGCCCATCTATGCAGACCCTGCTCATATGCTTTGTATTTCCCTTTTGTGTAGCGCAGGCGCAGACAAGACACGCGCCAACCCCGCACCCCATGCGTTCTTCAAGCAACACTTGGCAAGGCGTCGCGTACTGCCGGCACAAATCCGCTACAGCACGCTGCATCACAAACTGTCCACAAGTCATGACGGCGCTGTAGCTGCCCTGCTTTAGTAAAGCCTCAAGCGGCGCCGCGACTGTCCCGTGTATGCCCAGGCTTCCATCTTCAGTCGCCAGATAAACCTCGTTGCAGACATTTTCAAAATCTTTGGCAAGAATGACTCTTCCCATTTCCCGAAACCCGAGCACTGCCGTCACACCGCTTTTTGCGGATTCCGCCGCGAATAGTAGTGGCGCGCAGCCAAGCCCTCCGCCTACAACGATGATGTTTCCGTTCGGAAAATGGAAACCGTTGCCAAGCGGGCCGAGGATGTCGAGGATGTCGCCAATGTTGCGTTTTGAAAGCCAGTCCGTCCCCTTGCCTTTTTTTTCAAATACAAAAGACAGCGCGTCGCGTGATATACTACTAATTCCTAACGGCCTTCTCAGGATAAGCTCCGATCCGCACTTGACATGCAAAAACTGCCCAGGTCGCGCAGCTGAAACCAAACCCGCGTCGATAAAGGTGATTGCATAAGTGGTATCGTTCAGTTTTTCTTTATCAACGATTTTGCATATATAAATATCAGGCATATAACTGGCCATCCCTTTCGCTCTGCTGGCGACCGCGTTATTTCGCAACTACGACCGTGCCTACAGAAACGGAGTTCGCGAGCGAAACAAGGTCTTTATCGCCGTCATTATACCCTAAAATCGATATTTATACAATATCGCGCTTTGTTCTTGTAATTTGTTCCTCTTTTTTATTGAAATAAATCAAAGTTTGATTTAATATAATGTAAAGCATCTGTGAATGCGGTATTATTACAATTGGGGGTTACTATGAAAAAGGTTGCGGTTATTATGGGTTCCGATAGCGATCTGCCTGTTGTGTCAGGCGCGATTAAGCAACTGAAAGCTTTCGGCATCCCGTTCGAGGCTCATGTTATATCTGCACACCGCACACCGGACGACGCCGAACAGTTCGCGAAAAACGCCAGGGACAACGGCTTCGGCGTTTTAATCGCCGCAGCTGGGAAAGCGGCGCATCTCGGTGGGGTCATTGCGGCTTATACTAGTTTGCCAGTTATTGGTCTGCCAATAAAATCGTCAACAATGGATGGACTCGACAGCCTACTGTCAATCGTGCAAATGCCATCGGGCATACCCGTCGCGACCGTGGCGATCGGCGGCGCGCAGAACGCGGCGATATTAGCCGCACAGATCTTGGGAGTATACGATGATGAAATCGCGGATAAGCTCCAGGTTTTCAAAAATGAATTGGCTCAAAAAGTCAGATCAAAGGACATAGAGTTGCAAAAAGAAATAGATAGTATTTAGCTCGGAGGTTTTCATGCTTGATTCCAAATCTGAAGCTTATGCCATGGCAGGCGTCGACATTACCGCCGGGTATGAGTCTGTGAAAAGGATAATGCCGCATATTGACAGCACGCGCCGTCAGGGAACGCTTGGCGGATTCGGCGGATTCGGCGGACTATTTGAACCCCATCTTTCGGAAATGAAAAGGCCTATCGCAGTCTCCGGTACCGACGGAGTCGGCACAAAGCTAAAAATTGCCTTTCTGATGGACAAGCACGACACCATCGGCATCGATTGCGTGGCTATGTGCGTCAACGACATTGTATGTTCAGGCGCGGAACCTGTATTCTTCCTTGACTACATTGCTATTGGAAAAAACATACCGGAACGCGTGGAGAGCATAGTCGCAGGCGTAGCCTACGGTTGCCGCGACGCGGGTTGCGCGCTCATCGGCGGTGAAACTGCAGAGCATCCCGGTATAATGCCCGATAACGAATACGATATAGCCGGTTTTTCCGTTGGGTTTGTAGACTATGACCAAATAATCGACGGTAGCGAGATCACTCCCGGCGACGTCCTTATAGGTCTGGCTTCCTCAGGCCTTCACTCAAACGGTTTTTCGCTCGTACGCAAAGTCTTTGCTGACAATCTCCATGATTTAGGCGCATATGTCCCCGACCTTGGATGCGCGCTTGGAGAAGAGCTATTACGGCCGACTAGGATATATGTAAAGCCATTGCTCCGCTTAATTAAGAAATTTGGCAAGGGCATTAAAGGCATATGCCACATCACCGGAGGCGGTCATTTCGAAAATATCCCCCGCATGCTTCCCAAAGGCGTCCGCGCCCGCGTCGAAGCTTCAATGTTCCCAAAAGCGCCGATCTTCGATATGATTTCTCAAAAAGGCGCCATATCAACTCACGATATGTACAACACCTTCAACATGGGCATCGGCTTTGTTATCGCCGTTAGCGAAAGCCAAGCGGATTCAATTACGTCGTTTTTCCATGAACAAGGGGAAACACCCTCTTATATCGGCTATTGCGTTAAAAATGACAAAGGAGTTGATATAGTATGGTGAAAACTGCTATTTTAGTATCGGGCGGAGGAACGAATCTCCAGTCGATAATCGACGCGAATCTCTTTGGCGAAATTAAGAATTGCGAGCTTACGGCAGTCATATCGTCCAACCCGGAGGCCTATGCTATTGAGCGCGCTCAGTACGCGGGAATCCCTGTATACATTGTAGACAGGTCAATTTTCCCAAACCGGCAAAGCTTTTCAAAAGCTCTTCTCGATAAACTTATAGATCTCGAAATAGAGCTTGTCGTTTGCGCCGGGTTTAAATCCATACTCAGTCACTTACTAGTAAAGGCATTCGAAAACAGAATGATAAATATACATCCATCATTGATCCCGGCGTTTTGCGGCCCTGGATTCAACGGTTTACGGGTTCATGAGGCTGTTCTCGATTATGGTGTCAAGGTCACAGGGGCGACAGCTCATTTCGTGACCGAGGTTGTAGACGACGGCCCTATAATCCTGCAGAAAGCCGTTGAAATATATGAGGATGACACGCCACAAACGCTACAGCGGCGCGTCATGGAAGAAGCAGAGTGGAAAATCCTGCCCGAAGCGATTTCTCTATTCTGCCAACGAAGGCTCGTCATTGAAGAACGTATTGTTCGTATTATGGGGTCGTTGGATAATGAAAGCTGATATTGAGCAGTTGCTTCGCGCTAACACCTATCCAGGGCGCGGCATAATAATCGGACTAAGCGAGGACGGCGCCCGATCCATACTGGCGTATTTCATCATGGGCCGAAGCTTAAATAGCCGCAACCGAGTTTTTGAAAGGACTTTTGACGGTATCCGTACAAAAGCCTTCAACCCTGAGGCAATGTCCGATCCAAGCCTCGTAATATACAATGCGATCAGGTCATTTAATGGGCTTGTCATTGTGACAAACGGCGACCAGACTGATACGATCCGGGAATATCTGGCAAAAGGTCTTGATTTCCACTCCGCGTTGCTAACTCGAGAATTCGAGCCTGACGCGCCGAATTATACGCCGCGCATATCAGGGCTAATCATGCCTGATTGGAGCTACTATCTATCTGTTTTAAAAACCTGCGACAATGACCCCTCGTGTTGCTGCCGGTATTTCTATGAATATCCGACCGCCATCCCTGGGGCGGGACGTTTTCTGTCGACATATATGGGAGACGGGAATCCGCTCCCTTCGTTTGTTGGCGAACCGGTCCCTGTAAACATTTCCATATCGGGTGGCATTGGGGATTTCGCCCAGTCTGTTTGGAACTCGCTGAATTATGAAAACAAAGTGTCTCTGTACGCAAGGGAAACTCATATCTTCACCGGCAAGTCGTCCGATGTGATTTTTAATAAAAATGTTTCTAACGCAGTAAGGTAGGATGATTGTGAAAGAACTGGAGCTCAAGTACGGGTGCAATCCCAATCAAAAACCGTCCCGAATCTATAGCGAGCTTGGCGAGTTGCCTGTCGAGGTGTTAAACGGAAAACCAGGTTATATTAATTTTCTCGACGCCTTCAACGGTTACCAACTTGCTTGCGAATTGCGCGATGCGACAGGGCTAGCCGCTGCCGCATCGTTCAAGCATGTCTCCCCTGCCGGGGCGGCTGTAGGACTCCCGTTGTCTGATCTCGAACAAAAAATGTTTTTTACTGACAATGCGACCCTATCTCCCCTCGCCTGCGCGTATGTCAGGGCACGAGGCGCCGATCGGGTATGCTCGTATGGAGACTGGGCGGCGCTCTCCGATGAATGCGACGTGGAAACAGCCCTGGCGCTGGCTTGTGAGGTATCCGACGGAGTGATAGCCCCTGGATATACCGAAGACGCCCTGAGAGTTTTAAAAACCAAGCGCAAGGGCGGATACAACGTCGTAAAAATCGACAAGGATTACATCCCAAGAAATGTCGAGCGTAAGGAGGTTTATGGAGTTACTTTCGAACAAAACCGCAACAATTTGAAAATTGGAGCGGACATGCTCTCAAACATTGTCACTAATAACAAAGAGGTTTCAGAAAACGCGAAGCGCGATTTGGTTATTTCCCTTATATCGCTAAAATACACGCAATCGAATTCTGTATGCTACGCAAAAGACGGACAAGCTATAGGTATTGGCGCGGGGCAGCAAAGCAGAATACATTGTACGCGCCTAGCCGGCTCGAAAGCTGACAACTGGCGATTGCGCCAATGCCCCAAAGTACTGGATCTCCCCTTCAGAAAAGATATCAGTCGTCCAGCTCGCGATAACGCTATAGATCTGTATATCTCCGACGACTGCGGCGATATATTGCGCGACGGGGCTTGGCAGGTATTGTTCACGGTTTGCCCCCCAGCTATGTCGTGCGAAGAAAGGCAGGATTGGGTATCAGGAGCAACAGATCTGTCTCTTGGCAGCGATGCGTTTTTCCCATTTAGCGACAACATCGAACGGGCCGTGAAATCCGGCGTCAAGTATATCGCCCAACCAGGCGGTTCAATAAGGGATCACGACGTGGTAGACGCATGTAATAAATATGATATCGTAATGGCTTTTACAGGAATCCGGCTGTTTCACCACTAAACTACAAAGTATTGCAAGGAGGCGAACTTTTGTTATGAACGTTTTGGTTATAGGTGGCGGAGGACGTGAACACGCAATTTGTTGGTCCCTACTTAAATCCCCCCGAATTGGCAAACTGTATTGCGCGCCAGGGAATGCCGGTATTGCACAAATTGCGAAATGCGTCGATATCAGCGCGACAGATATCGACAACATTGTCCGTTTTGCCGAAAAAAACGTCGATTTAGTAGTCGTAGCGCCTGATAATCCGCTTGCGCTTGGATTAGTAAACGAACTTGAGTCTGCAGGTATTCGCGCTTTTGGGCCGCGCAAGGAGGCCGCGATAATAGAGAGCAGCAAAGTTTTTGCGAAAGAGCTTATGACAAAATATGGTATACCAACGGCGCGTTACGAAGTTTTTACCAACAGCATAGAAGCCAAAGCGTATATCAGGGATAAAGGCACCCCAGCAGTCATCAAAGCTGACGGTTTAGCATTTGGTAAAGGAGTTTTCGTTGCGTCAAATATAGGATCGGCGGACAATGCAATAAACTTGATTATGCATGAGAAAAAATTTGGTGAAAGCGGCAGTCGGATAATAATCGAAGAATTCATGACCGGTCCAGAGGTCACAGTACTTGCTTTCACTGATGGTAAGACTATCGTCCCGATGCTTTCCTCACAGGATTACAAGCGCGCGTATACAGGTGATCTTGGAGCAAACACCGGCGGGATGGGCGCCTTCTGCCCCAGCCCTTATTATTCAGAAGAAATTGCTGATACATGCATGGAAAAGATTTTCCGTCCAACAATAGACGCAATGCGCATCGAAGGCCGCATGTTCAAGGGCGTAATATACTTTGGTTTGATGCTCACGCAGCAAGGACCCCGAGTCGTTGAATACAACGCGCGGTTTGGAGATCCGGAAACTCAACCCATTTTGTCTCTTCTAAAAACCGACTTACTTGACATCTTCGAAGCCATTGTTGACGAACGCCTTGACAAAATAGCAATTGAGTGGAAATATGGCAGCGCGTGTTGTGTAGTTATGGCAAGCGGCGGCTACCCGGAAAGATTTGGTAAAGGCTATGAAATAACCGGCCTTGACCAAGTTCCCGGTGATATAACTGTTTTTCATGCAGGTACCGCGCGTTCCGAAGACTCTTTTGTTACAAACGGGGGGCGTGTGCTTGGTATCACCGCCACCGGCAACAGTCTGGCTATAGCTGCCGCGAGGGCATATGTAGGAGTCAGGTTTATTGATTTCTATTTAGCGCATTACCGCTCCGATATCGGTCACATTATCGGTTAATTTTACTGTTGATTTTTGTTATTAACGTGGTACAATACGTAATGCGGTTTTTAGTACGCAGTTGAATTATAGATGATATTATATGGAGGTAGAAGCATGGCATACAAAATTAGCAGCGAGTGCATATCCTGCGGCGTTTGCGAGGGTGATTGCCCAGTCGAGGCGATATCATTGGGCGATTCGCACTATGTGATCGACGCTGGTCTTTGCATAGACTGCGGCGCCTGTGCGGGGTCTTGCCCCGTTGACGCTATATCCGCGGAATAGTTATCAACCATGATAGACGTACTATGGCCGGACGGGCCGCGCTTCAAATATGAAGACGGCGTTTTCCGGCCTTGTACGGATTCTGTTCTTCTGGCGTACTTTGTAAAGAGCGCGCGCGTTAAAAAAAAACGCGCAGCCGATCTTTGCTGCGGTTCTGGTTTAATATCAGTTATTCTTGCTTGGGATGAACCTGAACTGCTAATTGATGGCGTTGAAATCCAGCCCCGCGCCGCAAGCCTAGCGTTGGAAAACGCGAAATTATGCGGTTTGGCGGATAGAATCAACATTATCGAGGGCGATTTGCGCCGATATGCCGAGTTATTTCAATCCGGCGTCTATGATATCACAGTAGCGAACCCACCCTACTACGCTTCAGGCAAAGGCAAGCACTCAAGACGCGCTGACGTCGCGTCCGCGCGTAGCGATGAGTATTGTAACCTTGACGATATATGTCAAGCTGCCGGTTATATGACTCGCTGGGGAGGTTCGTTCATGCTCGTTCACAGACCAGACCGGCTCCCGGAAATATTCCGGTCGCTCAACACCGCCGGCTTCGAACCAAAACGTCTACGATTTGTTCAATACAAACACTTCTCGCCACCAAGCCTGGTTCTGCTTGAAAACCGGCGCGGCGGCAAGCCTTCGCTTAAAATCGAAGCCCCGCTCATCCTCGCAAACGAAGACGGCGGTAATTCTGACGAATTCCGTATGATATATCGGCTAGCTACTTGACTATTTCCCTTTTGCATATATCACATACGTATTTCTTGCTTCTACTTGATTTTACGGGTTCAGGCTCGTATTTTTTCAGCATAATCGCGTTACCTTCAACATAAATCTCCATTGCGTCCCGCTCGGCGATATTCAGTGTGCGACGTAACTCGATTGGTAGCACGATCCGTCCCAACTCGTCAACTTTTCTTACAATTCCTGTAGTTTTAATACTCATAAAAACACCACATTTCTCACTGAGCCACCGATCAGACTAATCGGTAGCTCAGCAAAAATTTGAAAGCTTAAGCTCAACAAACCACCGCTACCTTGCAGCCTCTCTAACCTTTTCGACCCCTGACAGTACACTCGGCTACAACGTCGCCAACAGTAACGGTAAGCGTCGCGACTCCCGCGCCAATGCCGGTCACTTTCGCGCTTGTCTTTTCCGTATTGAGTTCTACAACTTCAAACACGTTCCTGTCGCTGCTAGTCCAAATAATTTCTTCTTCAACGCCTACAGGGTCGATCTTCACGCGCAAACTGACGCTTTCCCCAACCTTGACTGTAAAATCTTTCTTTTCTTTACCTGCGTACGTAATGGTCACTGATCTGACTTCAGGCGTTGGGGAGACTGTTGGTTCCGGCGAGTTTTCTAATTCTGGCGTCGCGGAAGGGGTGGGGATAACAGGATTGGTGCCAGGCATTTCCGTGTTATCATCGTCATCAGGGTTGATACCGTCAGTTTTATTGATCTGTTGAGGATCGGCGTCTACCGCCTCAGGCTTGTCCGTAGTGAACAGCAACACGGCGACCGCAATAACAAGTACGCTCATTATCAGAACTCCAATGAGCATTTTCCCTTTTGAATTGTCTGAATCCTCAGAATACTTTCCACGTCCAATACGCCGCGCTCCACAGTATGGGCAACGGCTACGTACGCCCGAATACTTTCTATCGCACCTCGCGCACTTGACTTCTGATATGATACTCATACAAAACCACCCTTTTGCATTTTCGTCAACCTCGGTTATTTTACAGCATTTCCCAGGATTTGTCAATAGTTTTCCAAAGGCTGAACTATTTTTTTGCTGATTTTTGTCTACTTTAGCACGTGTTTGTATCATACTTGTATAAGGATAGCGATCGCAAAAATAATCCTATCCGTGATCTTATTTTTCTTATTTTCCGTAAATTCTCCTAATAAGAGTTGATAGGCGCACAAACTCCTCCAGGTCAAGCATCTCGCCGCGTATGTGCGCGTCTAGGCCGCACTCTCGGATAGATCCTTCAATATCCGTCTTTCCAAGTATATCGCCAAAAGCCGCGCGTAGAGCGTTAGTAAGGGTCTTTCTCCTGTGGCCGAACGCCGCGCGCGTTACGCGGAAAAAAAACAATTCATCCTCGGCGTCAAGTAGCCGTTCTGGTCGTGTTCTAATCGTTATGACAGAAGAAAAGACCTCCGGGCGCGGGAGGAAACACTCAGGATTTACGTCGAAAAGCGTTTCAGCTTCTGAAGAATGGTAGTTGACAAATACTGTAAAAGCGCCATATTCGGAGCTGCCGGGCTGGGCGCAGATTCGTCTTGCGACTTCCTTTTGCGTCATTACAGTTATCGTTTCGAACACACCCGAGCTGATAAGCACTGTCAACACAGGCGTCGTAATACTATATGGCAAGTTGGCGCAGACATGGTAACGCATATCGGGCATCTTATCGCTTACTAGTTTAGCGATGTCCTGTCTCATTATATCGCCTTGCATTATTTCGACATTTACCGATTCGGTAAACAAATCGCGTAGTATAGGAATCAGCCGTTTGTCGATCTCTACTGCCAGCACTTGTCCCGCGCGGCGGCTGAGTGCTGACGTCAGCGCGCCCAGTCCCGGCCCGATTTCCAGCACTCCGCATGATTGATCTACGCCTGAAAGTCTAGCCAGTTTTTCTGGTATATCTGCGTCAACAAGGAAGTTTTGCCCCAATGATTTGGAAAAACTGAATCCCCGGCTGGCAAGCAGTTCCCTAATAGCCTTCACGCTTATGTCCGCCCCGCCCAACCTAATAATCCCTCCTTTTTCCAATTATTACATACAGTATAAACAAAACAGAGTTTTTATGCAAACATTTTAAGGCTTCACATACTTGAAAGTGCTTTTTTCATATGGTAGAATTACTTAAAGACGATAAAAAGGTGTTGATTTTAATTGGATTTGTTTGAGAAGTGCGCAAATTATACTGAAGCAAAAGAGGCTATCGCAGCTGGCATATACCCATATTTTCACGAGCTTTCAACATATCAGGACTCAGTAGTCACTATTGAGGGTAGGCGTACGATCATGCTTGGCTCAAATAACTACATGGGTCTCACTTGCGACCCGCGCGTGTTAAAAGCAGCAATCGACGCCGTCGAAAAGTATGGTTCCGGGTGTTCAGGATCAAGATACTTAAACGGCACGCTAGATTTGCATAACCGGCTTGAGCAAGAACTTGCCTCATTCGTAAACAAAGAATCCGTGTTAACATTCAGCACGGGATTTCAAGCAAACTTAGGCATTATATCCGCGATTGCCGGACCACACGATATCATTTTTTCAGACAGGGGCAACCACGCGAGCATTGTCGACGCTTGCCGCCTCAGTTTCGCGAAAACCGTCAAATTTGCACATAACGACCTTGACGAATTGCGCGACAAACTCGAACACGCGTCAAAAGACGCAGGTAAACTAATTGTTACCGACGGCGTCTTCTCTATGGAAGGCGATATAGCGAATCTGCCCGAAATCGTCGAAATTGCCAAGCGGTATGGCGCGCGCGTAATGATAGACGACGCGCATGGGTTGGGCATGCTCGGAGAATGTGGCAGGGGCACTGCAAATTATTATGGACTCGAAGACGAAGTGGATATAATAATGGGTACATTTTCAAAATCTCTGGCAAGTCTCGGCGGATACGTAGCCGCGAGCGAATATGTCACCCACTATATCAAGCACCATTCGCGCCCGTTCATATTCAGCGCTTCAATCCCACCGGCGTGTTGCGGAGCAGCGTTAGAGGCTCTGAGTATAATGCGAAGCGAGCCCGAAAGACCTAAAAGGTTAAAGGAAAACGGCGATTATTTGCGCATGAAATTCCGTGAAGCCAGCATAACGATCGGCGACTCGGAAACAGCTATCGTCCCTGTTATGACATATGAGACAATGAACACATTTAAAATCCACCATATGCTGCTCATGGGCGGGGTGTATTGCAACCCGGTCATAGCTCCGGCAGTGAACGAAGGCGAATGCCTGCTTAGAACAAGCTGCACAGCGACGCATACAAAGGAACAGCTGGACGAAGCTGTAGCTGTTTTCAAAGACGTTTTCGCGAGAGCAGGTCAATCCTAAGCCTCCAGAGGTGCTCGTATGAAATATCCATATGGAAAGTATGTGTTCCTGACCGGCGGTTCGTCCGGGATTGGGTTGGCGACTGCGGAACTCCTCGCGTCAAATGGGTATACTGTTTTTTCCGCCTCCCGCAATCCGACGTCGACGTTCCGCGATTTCCCGTGCGGCGGGATGGTTCGTTACGTTGCGCTTGACGTCCGTGACCCTGGATCGATCGACTCCGTGACTGAATCAGTCCTCGCGCAGGCTGACATCGGCATCGTAATACATTGCGCGGGGATAGGCATAGCCTGCGCGGCGGAAGACTCTCCGACCGACGCGGTCGATAATCTAATGAAAACAAATTTCAACGGAGTTTTATACATTAATAAACTTTTTTTACCACATCTACGTAGACGCGGCTGTGGTTTTTGTGTTATAATCGGTTCTGTCGCCGGCATCTTCCCCATCCCCTTCCAATCGCATTACTGCGCGTCGAAGGCGGCGCTTGACTTATACTGCGCGGCTTTGCGCATGGAACTGCGCGGCTTTGGGGTGCGAGCCAGCCTTGTAATGCCGGGCGATACAAAAACCGGCTTCACCAATGCCCGGCGCTACGAAATAGACGAATCATCCCCATATTTTAGCGATTGCCTCAAAGCAACGCAAAAAATGGAAAAAGACGAACGTACAGGTCGACCGTCCACATCCGTCGCGCACGCCATCTTAAAACTCTGCGCGCGCGCAAACCCGCCTCCGCGAACTATAATTGGATTTAATTATAAGCTTCTCGCTTTTTTACGTAGGCTTCTTCCTGATAGGATTGTTGAGTACATGTTGCGAGCTATATACATGGGACGTGAATAAGGAGTGTATCATGGGTTTGAAGTCTTTTAGCGACATCAATGAGTTGCATATCGATGTTCTTCGCGAAATCGCGAACATTGGCTCCGGCAACGCGGCTTCNGCGCTGTCGCGGATGCTTGGGCACACAGTCGAAATATCAATACCTGAAATCGGGATCAAAGGNTTTGATGAGGCTTATAAGGTCCTCGGCGGACCTGAGACTGTCATGGTAGGAACGCTTTTGATGCTTTCNGGCGGAATAAANGGCATGATGATGTTCCTCATGCCTATCGAAATCGTCTGTGATTTGGTCAATATGCTGATGTTCACGGATATTAAGAGCCATGAGGAAATAGACGAGATGGGGTATTCGGCCATCAACGAAGTATCAAATATTATGTCCGCTTCATTTGTTTCAGCGATAACCGACATGACCGACTTGCCGATAGATATCTCGCCTCCCGAAGCCGCGCTTGACATGCTCGGTTCGATTATGAGCGTTTCATCGATTTATTTCGCGAAAATGAGCGATACTCTGCTTCTTATACAAAACGAACTTGAGCTTGAAGGCAAGAAAGCCAGCGCGAGCGTTCTTCTGCTTCCGGATATCCCTTCGCTCGAAAACCTCATGAAAAGTCTTAATATTGAAACATAACGCGGCTTCCTACTTTGGGCGCTAGAAATCGGCGGGAGTCTACACTCCCGCCGATTATATTACCCGAGCTGTGCGAAATGATTCAATCCACTTGAGGAATTGCTGAGAAGCCGCGCTCCAGCTCCTCGTCCGTAGGTATATGGTCAGTCATATTGCCTTCATTATACTGCATGTACGCGCCCAAATCAAAATATCCCGTACCGGACAGGCCGAAGAGTATCGTCATCTCTTCGCCTGTTTGCTTGCATTTAAGCGCCTCATCGATCGCGACCAGGATCGCGTGCGAAGACTCAGGCGCCGGCAGAGTCCCTTCCACCCGCGCGAACAAAGTCGCGGCCTCGAATACATCGGTTTGCGCGACAGCGCGCGCTTCGTCGATATAACCGTCATGATAAAGCTGCGATAGAATCGGACTCATTCCGTGATACCGCAGTCCGCCCGCGTGATTTGCCGACGGGATAAACGTCGCACCAAGCGTGTACATCTTCGCCAGTGGCGTCACCATCCCGGTATCGCAGAAGTCGTACGCAAACTTGCCGCGCGTAAGCGACGGGCAGGATGCCGGCTCGACCGCTATAAAACGCGACGCGCTCTTCCCTGCTAGCTTGTCCGCCATAAACGCCGACATCAATCCGCCCAAGTTTGAGCCGCCGCCTGCGCATCCGATGATAGTATCAGGGTATTCGCCTATCTTTTCAAATGCTGTCTTTGTCTCGAGCCCTATTATCGACTGATGCAGCAGCACCTGGTTGAGTACGCTTCCAAGTACATATCTGTATCCGTCTGTAGTCACGGCGGCTTCGACTGCTTCTGATATCGCGCAGCCGAGGCTTCCGCCTGTTTCAGGGTCGTCCGCCAGGATTTTCCGGCCAATCTCGGTCGTATCCGACGGTGATGGCGTAACAGTCGCGCCGTATGTTTCCATAACCGCCTTCCGGTATGGTTTTTGTTGGGCTGATATCTTTACCATAAAGACTTTGAGATCAATCCCAAAATATCCACAAGCCATCGACAGCGCTGTACCCCACTGCCCCGCGCCGGTTTCAGTAGTCACGCCACGAAGCCCCTGCTCCTTCGCGTAATACGCCTGCGCTATCGCCGAATTAAGCTTGTGACTGCCCGAAGTGTTCCCGCCCTCGTATTTGTAGTAGATTTTTGCCGGGGTCTTGAGCGCTTCCTCAAGGCAATACGCGCGTACGAGCGGCGAGGGTCTGTACATCTTGTAGAAGTTTCTGATCGGCTCAGGTATTTCGATGAACCTGTCCGTGTCGTTTAGTTCCTGTTTGATCAGCTCGTCGCAGAACACTGGCGCCAGTTCTTCCGCCGTTATTGGTTTGTGTGTCCCAGGGTTCAATATTGGTCTGTGGTCCGTTTTCATATCAGCGCGGATATTGTACCATGCCTTTGGGATTTCTTCCTCCGTTAGATAGGTTTTGTAGGGTATTTTTTGCTTTGACATTTCTTTCTCCTTTCTGAGACAGGTAATGAAAAACTCCTGCCTCTACAATAGTTAATTGCAGGGACAAGAGCATATAACTCCTGCGGTGCCACCCGGCTTGGCGCGTATCGCGCCCACTCAGCACGCTCATAAAAGCGCTGGCTTTGATAACGAAGAGCCTGCTCCGTCTTGCATACTCGGCCTATTGCAGCCTTTCTGGTCGCCCTCCCGGATCCATTCGCCACCGCATCCGCGCCACATTTCCATCATCAGCGGCTCTCTATAAGCGGTTTACGCGCCGGCTACTCACTTCCGGTCAACGGTTTACTATGTCAATTATATGCATGATTTATGGTTTGTCAAGCATTTTATAAATATTTTTAAACGTTCTCCACCTGGTTTGTTACTGTTCAGACGGCATCCAAAAACACAGGTTGGTTACAGCCAACGCACTAGTACATTGGTGAAAACTAGTAATAATGGCAAAAACTTGTGTGCGGAGGCTGTAACCATTGCGAGTTTTTGAATACCCCCTGAACTGTAACCCTGGTTTGACGGTATAATTACTGCGTTAGCTGCGCTCGCCTTAGTATATTTTTGTATATTCTTGACAGGTTAATAGCGCGCAAGATATAATATGGCTCTAATCTCTTGAGAGCGCCGGTGTGGCGGAACTGGCAGACGCCCGGGACTTAAAATCCCGTGGGAGAAATCCCGTACCGGTTCGAACCCGGTCACCGGCACCAAATCAATACAATCCAAACCTACCCAAAATGATCGATCCTGTTGGCAGTGGGTTTGGATTTATTGTTATCCTTGCTTATTCATGATATAATTTCACTAAAATATTTGGTTGTTCAATGTCGAGATATATTATGTTTATTCCTGTACGTCGACTTGCATTGTTTTGTGTTATTTTAATTCGTTTTTCATGTTTCTCAAATTTCGATTTCATACTTTGCGAGTATAATGGCAAGTATAATTCAAAAGAACTGGAGGAAACGAAAATGACTGAGCTGGAAAAAGTTGAAAAGCTTCGTGAAAAAGCAAACGTAAGTTTTGCCGAGGCAAAGGAAGCGCTTGACAACGCAAACGGCGATATTCTTGACGCGCTTATCTACTTGGAGCAACAAGGCAAAGCAACAATCCCAGCCGGCGGCGGCTGTTTTTCAGGGGTTGACGCGCCCGCAGGAGACTACCAATACTCACAGAACTGGGAAGCGCATAACAAAAGAAGGGGTGAAACCTTTTCTGAAATGATGAAAAGATTTGGCAGATTCTTATTGAAAATGTTCAACAAAGGCAACACCAATTTTCTTGACGCTACAAAAGGCGACTCGCTTATGTTTTCATGCCCTGTAACCGCTGCTGTCGTCCTGTTGTTATTCTTCTTTTGGGTGACGGTTCCGTTATTCATCTTCAGCTTGTTCTTTGGTTTCCGTTACCGCTTTCGCGGAGAGGACCTTGGCAAGGATTCCATTAACGCGGTTATGGATGGCGCGGCCAATGCCGTCGACGACGTGAAGAACTCTTTTGCGGAAAGCGCCAATCGGGCGGATAACGGGAGATGACGCCCGCACTCCCCCAGATCGCCCTTGGACGCCACGTCAATGGTTGGGCATGACTAATAAAGGTTGTGAGATAAAGTGGCCGACACGGTTAAAATTCTGCTTGTTGAGGACGAAGAAAAGCTGGCTCGATTTATTGAGCTTGAGCTATGCCACGAAAAATATTCGGTAACGAAAGCATTCACCGGCAGGCAGGGGTATGAACTCGCTATTTCAGGCGAGTTCGACCTCATATTGCTGGATATAATGCTTCCTGAACTCAACGGCATGGAAGTCCTCCGGAGGCTGCGGCGCGTCTCATCCACACCTGTCATAATGCTGACTGCACGCGACGAAGTAATGGATAAAGTCGCGGGGCTTGACCAAGGCGCGGACGACTACATAACAAAACCGTTCGCGATAGAAGAGCTGCTTGCTCGCATACGCGTTACGCTACGCAAGATTTCCGGCAACAATGGCGGTGATATTCTCTCAGCTAATTGCGTAATCCTTGACACAAAGCGCCATACCGTCACGATCCACGAGACGCCTGTCGAGCTAACTAAACGGGAATTTGACTTGTTGCATTACTTGCTCAAGAACAAAGGCGCCGTCGTTACGCGGGAAATGTTGCTTGAAAACGTCTGGGAATACAACTTTGATGGCGGAACGAACGCGGTGGATGTATACATCCGGTTTTTGCGAGCAAAAATCGACGAAGCTTTTGATATAAAGCTGATCCATACAATACGTGGAGTAGGATATGTGATAAAAGATGAATAATCAAAACAAATCAACAGAATCCGGCAAAATTCGCCTGTCAATAACGAGCAAGCTGAACACCCGCCTGTTCTTAAGGCTTTTAGGGATTTTTCTGTCCCTGAACATAGTTATCTGCCTCATCGCGGCAGGCGCCCTCGCGTACTACAGCGAAAAAAAAGTGATAGGCGCGCTCGAAAAGTTTTCAGGAAGCGAACCGCCTGCCGAGACAAACTCAGAATGGGCGCAATGGATGCAAATGGCCGGGTTGAGTGTCCGGACGCTGGCATACTCTTCTGACGGTAACCTGATCGAATGGCCGTTTTCCAGATATCTCCCATACGAAACAGAAAAAGCCGTCATGGGTTTCCGCATGTCTCCCGGTAGGACTATTGATTCAATCAGCAGCATAACATATATAGTACAAGTAAGCGTTTTCAGTAACGACTATGGCAGGACTTATGAAGTTGGGTTGCAGATTGG
>WRNV01000053.1 GCA_009776445.1 Oscillospiraceae bacterium
TTGACTGGTATACGAGCAAAGACTTTGAGATAATGGTTCTCCGATATCGTTTTGCAGGAACTATCCATCTTGATATTCTAAACGGAGTTCTTTACTTTGCTGTAGAGAATATTTGATATTGATTATATTTTGTATATTAGCGATGTGCCTTTTTACCAGTTGCAAAAATGAAATAAAAAACGAAAATATGTATAAGGATGAGTTGTCAAATGTAGACCACCCTCTATTATCTCCTTGTGGAAACTATGAAGCCATTATAGAAAAATTTGACAACAATGGTGTTAGGAGCTATAAACTATACATTGAGGAAGTCAAGGACAAATATTCTTATGAAGCCGACTTAATATTCCGTGCAATAGATAGAAACTATGTTTTTTGGGCGGATGAAGAAGATGTTTTATGGGAGTACAGCGGAGATGTTGGCATTTTCTTTTGGGTAAAAGAAGATAGTTCTTGGATGAAGAAATCATATGCTGATAATCCAAAAGCAATAGCGCCGCAAGCCTTGCAAGACGCCCTACCAAAGCTGGCAAAGTGGATAGGAAAAACATGAACAAAGTAATACTAATGATCTGTATCTGCTTTCTCACACAGTTTGTGTTATCTGCCTGTGCGACTTCATCTGATTCACAAAATCAGTCATTACCAAATGAAGAACCCAGCTCTTTTAGTCAGCGCGCCTTAACAGAAGGTATTGATAACGCAAGAATTATTGAAGAAACCGAATTCTTCAAACTTGTCTGGTCGGATTATTTGTTCTATTACTATATCTATGATAATAACCACACTGTAGTGAAATCGGAAGGCCCATTGAGTAGACAACCGCGCATATCAATAGTAGATGACTTAGTTAAATTCACATTACAATCAGGGACAGGGCTGGGGACGCAATGGGGATACTTTTACGACACTAAAAGGGATGTTTTTTCAGAGATACTCTATTGTATTCACGATCAATTCAATGGAAAAGTGGCTTTAGTAAAGAGTGACAAGGTTATTATTAGAGATATTTTCAGCGAATCTAAATATTATCAAGAAATCACGACATTTAATGAACCTTTTTCCAAAATGATTGATCCCATTGACAGTGTTAGCTTTATTGATGACGGAGAAAGCATAGAAGTTATCTATTTCACAGGAGATAACTATCAAGAAGTTACAGAAATATTTAAACTTGATTAAAATGATATCACTTCTGACACAGTTAAAGTAATCATTTCGCAAGCTCCTGTAAGGCTACCATGTTCTCTGCGATAATGTTATCAGCGGCTTCATCGAACATTTTTTTTCTTGCGGCTTGGATTTCATCATATTCTGAAAAGCCCACTACCATATATCGGGGCTTATTGTTTTTCATTATGACAGCCATCCCATTATCATCTACGAGGCGCACTACTTTTGAAAAATTCTGGTTCGCTTCTGTCATTGGAACAATTAAATTAGTATCAATTAACATATTTTTCACCTCGACGATAGCATACAATAAACATAGGATAATATCAACCTATATTTTTTAATAAAAGATAATTAGACAAATAACCTTGACAGCACGAGTTCGAGAAGACGTTTTCTATTGGTGGGTTGTTCAGTGTACCAAGGCTGCTTCGCTAGAGCGCAAGTTTATATAATGCGTATTGGTTCATCGAGACGCCCTCATTCTTGGCTTCCATGGCTAATCTTCTATGAAGGCTCTTTGGTATCCTGATGTTGAACTTGCCACTATAATTGTTATCAGATATTGGCTCAGGTATAGGATCACCAAATTCCAATTTTACTTCAATCCATCCTTCCATTGCCTCACGAATGTTTAAGTACGCTTCTTCAACTGTCGCGCCATGGCTTTGACAGCCATCCAGTTCCAAAACTCGCGCATAATAATAGTCTCCGCTCTCGTCATGGATTTCTTGTACAGTAACATTGTATGGCAAACCTAAATAATAATTAATGTCTTTGCTCCCCATAAACACGGACAGGGAATGGCTACAATAGAGGCTTCCTCAAAGCTGACACCATTTGGCTGTGATCTCATTTTTGCAACGGTCTTGTCAATCCCTGCCACAATCTCACCTCCTGTATATACAGTACCATATACGGTACCGATAGGTCAAGAGGTAATGAAAATATTTTATTTTATCTATTGACATATTGTGTCATACACTATATAATGGGATTACACAGTCAAGTGAGGTGATGTGCGATTGGACAAAAAAGAACTTATAACGAATTTCTCGCAGGAGCTTCGACGCGGGACGGTGGTGCTGTGCGTTCTCGCTAATATCAAAGAGCCGACTTATGGCTATAGCCTGATAGAGAAACTGTCAAAAACGGGGGTTTCCATTGAAGCGAACACTTTATACCCATTGCTCCGGCGGTTAGAGGGACAGGGGTTGCTTGCGAGCACATGGAACACAGATGGAGCAAAGCCACGCAAATACTATGCCCTAACTGATTTTGGGAAAGAGGTTTTGGGCGAGTTAGTAAAGCACTGGCAAGGCACAGTGCAGAGCATGAATGAAATATTGGAGGTATCTGACCTATGAAAAACGATTTAGTCAAACGGTATGTTTATGCCGTTACATGCAATCTTCCGATAAAAACGCAGCCAGAAGTGGAAAAAGAAATAGAGAGTATGATTACGGAAATGCTTGACGCCAGGTGCGGCAATGCAGAACCGAGCATGAAGGACATCCGCGCCGTATTGACTGAACTTGGTTCGCCGGAGGAGTTAGCTGTCAAATATAGCGGCGATGAAAATAAAGCGCTCATCAGCGGTATCTATCTTTTGTGGTTCAAAAAGATACTGAAGATTGTTTTACCCATTGCTGCTGCGGGCGTTGCGTTTGCCACGCTTCTCGCATCATTCGTCCACTGGCAGCAGCCGTTTGAAATGTATGATTACGCGCCCGACATAATTGGAGAAGTCATATCAGGAGCAATCAATGGAGCTGCCGGAGCGTTCGTATGGATAACGGTTATCTTCATAATTTTAGAGCGAAAAAAAGTTAAGTTCAACGGTGATGAATTTCTTTCCAAACTTCGCCCCGTTCCTGACAAACGAGCGCGAATTAAAATACACGAGCCAGTCATCAATATTCTATGGCACGTCGCAACGGTTGTATTGTTTTTAGGGTTTCCTTATCTCATGGGCGGCTATTCCGAAAGTACCGGATGGATTCCGGCTTTTAACGAATCATACATTCGGGCGTCGTGGTATTTGGTCACTCTATGGGCGGCTTTCGGCATTGCGCGTGAGATTGTGAAACTCTTGGAACGCAGATACAGTAAACGATTGGCTTTGACCACAGTTGTCACCAATATTCTTACTGGCATAGCGGCTACATTGTTCTTTGTGAACCATAGTATAATGAACCCTGTTTTTGTTGAAAAAGTTACTTCAATGATAGAGGGGGTTGCTGTTAATGAAATAGGTTGGGCGTTGGGGCATATCTATCTTTTCATTCTTGCGGTCATGCTGTTTGCTTTGTTACTCGACATTGGCGTGACGACCTTTCGGGCAATTCGGTATGAAAAATAGAAAATGGGGTATCGCCATGATAGTGATACCGCATAAATCTGATTTCAAGCCATATTCTGGCTGATCGCAGTGTCTTCACCGTAGTCAGAAAACGGGGAATTACGCTGTGCTTTGCCTATACTGTTTGCTTTATTCTAAAACAGTGAGGGCATACTGTACGACACAAGAAACACTTAATTATTAATTTTTTGTTTTCTATTGCAAAGAATTTAGAACACTCTTTTTTCCCAAATGAGCTAAGGTCATCCAATGCTCCCACAGGGCAGGCTTCAACGCATTTGTTACAGCTGTTGCACATGGTAAATTGACATTTTACATCTGGTATCAGTTCTGCATCGGTAAGAACAGCGCTGAACCAAAGAAGATTGCCGTATTGTGGATTTGTAAGTAGATAGTTTTTCCCAATGACACCCAGCCCTGCGATTTCAGCTGCGTGTTTCAGCGATATATAGCCATATAACTTACCCTCTATAGTCTTGCCCCCTGAAGCGCTAATTGCTTTCGTTTTCCATCCATCGGCCTTTATTCGCTTTGCTACTGATTTGCCTATGGCGGTCATTTCGGTAAGCATTGTATTTCGGGTTGCGGTGTATTCAGCCATATCGTTTAAGACTTCCGGTGAAAATGTAGCGCCTAAAACGATAACGGAAAGGCATTCCGGGAGGACATCAGTGGGCTTAAAACCATCCGGCGCCAAGCCGAACTCTTTGGAAGCGGCTATCCCAACAACACTTGCGCCTGCACTAAATCCATATTCTTTGACTATTTCACTGGTTATCCTGGGTTCCATTTTTGTTCACCCCCTGTAGTGGACGGCGTGATTTACCGTTCCTGCACCGTTCTTGTGACGTAGTATATCACCAAGACACGGCAGCATCAACGAAAAGTTAACACGGCGCTTCGGGACGATATGTCCCGAGATACTGTTCAGACTCAATGTCATTAGTAATATTAATGTTCAATAAAATTTGCCATTTCTTGCTTGTCTTTTCTCGCCCTGCTTCGTTGTCGTCCTTGCCCTGCGTCTGTAAAGGCTGCGTCCTCCGCCTCACAGGGTCAACACGTTTTTGTAAAAAATGTGCAAACAGCGGAATTCCAAATCATTAAAATGAATTGCTGCAATTCTCTAAAACAAAATATTACATATTTCTAAAACGCATGGTATAATAATAAGTGAAAAGCTTTATAAAAGGGGGGCTGTTTTCATGGATTATATACCACGTACAATCGACTCAACAATTGAATTGAAATTACAGGTAACGGGTGGCGTTGTCATCAAGGGGCCGAAATGGTGTGGGAAAACCACTACCGCGAAACAGTTCGCCAAAAGTGTGCTTGATTTGCAAAACACGAAGACACTCGAACAAAACAAACAAATTGCCGAAAATGACATTTCTCTGCTTTTGGAGGGTGCTTCGCCGCGTCTGATTGACGAATGGCAGGTAATTCGTCAAATTTGGAATGCTGTGCGAACAGAGATAGATGAACGCAATGAACCCGGCTTATATATTTTAACTGGTTCAACAACGCCTGTAAAAGATAGAACACTGCACACTGGTATCGGCAGAATGTCCTTTGTAGAAATGAAACCGATGACGCTGTTTGAATCTGGAGAGAGTAATGGTACCGTTTCACTAAAAGATATCGCAGACGGTACGGCAATTATTCAGGGACAAAAATCGGATATAAGCTATCAGCGGCTTGCCTATCTTACCTGCCGCGGTGGGTGGCCGTCAGCCATGAAAAGAAGCGAAACTGTCGCTTTGGAAATTGTCAAGGAATATGTCAACGGCTTGTGCGAAACTGACATATCCAATGTGGATGATCGTTCCCGCAATCCAATTCTGACGCGCTTTTTGTTGCGAGCCTACGCACGGCACGTGTCTACCATTAATTCTGATGTCACTTTGTTTGACGATGTACGTGCATTGTACGGTGATATTACGGATCAAACCCTTATCGATTATGTAAATGCGTTGAAACGACTTTATGTTGTCGACGAGGTTTTAGCGTGGAATCCTAATCTACGGTCTAAAACCAGTATCCGTACATCGCCAAAGAAATCCTTTGTCGATCCGTCAATCGGCATTGCGGCGCTGGACATTTCCCCCAAGCAGCTGGCTCTTGACCCGGAAACTTTCGGCTTGTTCTTTGAAAATTTAGTACAACGCGATTTGAGCGTATATGTCGGTAAAGTAGGCGGATATGTACGCCAGTACCGTGACCGTTTAGGACTGGAATGCGACCATGTTGTTCATTTCAACAGCGGCAAATATGGCTTAATACAAACAAAACTCGGCTCAGGGCAAACCGAACACGGTGTGGAAAAGCTGCGAGAATTGCGGTTTTTAATCAAGGACAAAAATCAAAAATCCGGTCGCACACTGGTCGTAGAGCCGGACTTTTACATGGTTATTAACAGCGGAGAAACTGCGTTTACGACTACTGATGGAATATACGTTGTTCCAATCGGGTGTTTGAAGGATTAATCAATCTTTGCCGTATTACCCGTACTGATTGACAAAATTGTGATGTATTGTTATATTTATATCGTTGCCGGCTCTTGGACTACGAAAGCGTTTTTTGTCATCATGTCCTTTCCAGAGCGCTTGATGGATCGATTGCTTGCTGGATTGCAATGATGCGGAAAACCGGAGGGAGCTGTGGTCAGAAAACTCAGCGCGTATTTTATGTTTGTTTAAGCAATTGCTGAATTTCCGTATTGGCGTTAAGTATTCAGCAACGGCTTAGGGGGGACAAATTTAAAGTAATATTGCCGGATTTTGAATCTCGGCAGTGTGGCGCTGCTTTTCTACAAAAGGAGGCATAGCCGCAAGATATTCACGCAGCATATTTAGATCGATGGTAATCGAAACTACAATTGAACGGAGGAAAAAATATTGAAAACTAAAAGATTTGTTTCGCTACTACTCGCGTTCGTATTGGCGTTTACGGCGGTTCCGATCCTGACTGCGAGCGCTGCTCCACTGACCGCCGTGAGCGTTAACAGCCCCAACGTGGATTATGTGTTGGTTGGCAACAACGTCACTTTCACCGCGACGGTTACCCCGGCAAACCCGGATAATCTTGTATGGGGAGTCTATGAGGAAGACGGTTTTACACCGACAACAAAAGCGTCTATCACTCAAGGAGGCGTATTGACCGCTTCAGCAAGCGGATACGTCGCGGTTACAGCCTCGGACGACAGCGGTGTCATTCGTAGTTCGTATCCGATTTTTATCCTGGATCCGGCTAAACAGTACAATATTCTAAGCAAGAATGGCGGCAACGCGCTTACTGCCGGCACAAACAGCGTTACATTATCAGCGCTGTCAAACAGCGCGGCTCAAAAATGGCAGATAATACCAGTGGGGGACTATGTCAGGTTCGTCAACGACGGAAGGGCGATAACAGTACCGGCCAGCGGGTCGACGGTATCGTTATCGACAGATTCGGCAAGCAACAATAATATGCAGTTTACACTAAACGGCAGGATCAGCTATACAGACGCGGCTAACTGGATAAACCGTGGCATGAGTACCGAACTTGGCTCGTTTAAGCTCGCAAGTAGAGGGCGCAGCGGCCAAACGCTCAACAATAACAGCAATACGCTCAACATAGCGGCGACAGCTACGGAAAACGCCTGGAACGAAACGACGCTCGCGCAGAAATTCAGGATCGTAGATTCGGATGAACCGGCGCCCAGCCTTTTAGGGATGCGCAAAATAACCGGCGCGACATTCGGCAGTCCGGATCCGCCGTACAACAATAACCAGGCCAACGCGTACACTGTAGTGTTTGACGGCGACACGAGCACATACTACGACAACAGCGTAGGCGTGGGCTATGCGGGCATGAGTTTCTCAACGCCACAAATTGTGAAAGCGATAAGGCTATTCCCAAGATCGCAAGCAGGATTGCGCGCGTTTAAGGGATTTATCCAAGCTTCAAATGACGGCATATCGTATAAAAACCTGTTGGAGTTTAACTATTCACCTATAAACGGTGTCTATACTATTTTCAATATCAATAACGATACCGCCTATACGTATTATAGATACATAACGCAAGCTTGGGGGTTCGGTAATATCGCGGAGCTTGAGTTCTATGAGGCCTTGGATCCGAACGCTTTGGATATCGGTTTGGACGTACCTGCGGCTCTCGCTGTGGGAGATACCGCTACAATAGTCCCAACGTTCGCGAACCCTCTTGGAGAACCGCGTACACCCGACAGCTACACGCTCACATCGCTTAATCCTGAAGTGGCGACAATTACCTCTACTGGGATAATAACTGGCGTCGCGGTAGGCGTCGCGACGATCAAGTGTTCCGCCGTACTGGGTGGCCAAACCTGGGAAGTCTCAGCGCAAATATCTATTTTTGAAGCGGATCAACCTGTAATAACGGCCAGGAGCTTCTCTGACTTACCAGCCAAAACGGCGATATATTCGACTATTGGCGACGCAAACAGCGCTTTCGAGGGTAATGCTGTCGGAACGCTGGGCAACGGTAAAGAAATGGTTTATATGGTAAACAACCTCAACGTCAATGTCGCGAACCTGCGCAATGACAATGCTGTATTCGACCTGGTGTTCGACGGGGCGGTGTTTCTGTATGGCGAGGCTCAGCTCAATAACGTCAATCAAAGAGATCATACGTCCTGGAAAAACAACTTTGCGGCGGGCTATGCGCCGACTTCCGCGATTAGCAACCACGAATATCAAACACTAACGTTCACCGAGTCTTCTAGGGAGCTGTTCAGCATAACAGTAAACGGATCGAGGCTCCGTGTCGAAGTTACCCAAACCGGCATCGGGCAGAGCAACCTCCCGGCTGGGCTTACTATTCCCATTTCAGCGTACATACCGGAGTATGGAACTGTGACGCTCAAAGCTGAAAGCGTCGGGACACCGCTAAAACCAATCGTCACACTACCCAAATATTCCGACCAGGAAATGGAAACGGGGGATCCGATACCGGTCAACGTTCTGATCATTCCGACTGATTATGAGGATTGGCCGCTGCCTGTACCTGTCAGGAAAACACCGATGATGGGCTGGTCGAGTTGGAACTGTTTCGGGCTTAACATCGACGAGGCGAAGATCAAAGGGCAGATCGACGCGTTTGTCAACACTCCACTCTACGAAGCAGGTTATAGATATGTAAACATCGACGATGGCTACCAGAAGGGGAGAGACGAGCTTTCCGGCCTTATTAACTACGATACAAGCAAGTTCCCGAAAGGCATGAAGGAAATTGCCGATTACGCGCACAAGAAAGGCCTGCTTGCCGGAATGTATTCGGATGCCGGCGACAATACGTGCGGATCTGGCGCGTCATCTGCCACAAAGGGTAATTACGGTTATAACGTCGGGTTTTACAACAGCTACGAGAACATGCCAAACGATAGGAGAGACGCGCTGACCTTCATGCACGACTGGGGATACGATTTCGTTAAGGTCGACTGGTGCGGCGGCGGGCACTCCAACCCCGGGCAGGAGCAGGCGCGTTACTCGTCAATCGGCGAAAACGTATGGAAGGTCGGATCAGATGACGGCAGCTACAAGATATTCAATATCTGCCGTTGGGCTTTTCCAGGCGTCTGGGCTCCAGATGTAGCCGATTCCTGGCGCACATCGGGCGATATTAACGCCTCATGGAGCTCTATATTGAGTTGCCTTGATACAGTTAAGTCACTCAAACAATACGCCGGGCCGGGACACGTCAACGATCCGGATATGCTTGAAGTGGGGAACGGCAGCCTGACATACGACCAGAACAAATCGCACTTTAGCATGTGGTGCATGGTTTCCGCGCCGCTGGCGCTGGGCAACGACCTGCGCTCGATTTCCGAGGAGACATTGAGCATACTCACGAATAAAGAGCTTATTGCGATCGACCAGGATCCGGCTGTCGACCAGGCCGAGGTAATCAGGGAATANCGCACCGGTACTACGCTTCAGGGAGAAGTCTGGGTCAAGAATCTTGGCAAAATCAANTCCAACGTAAAAGCAGTGGCGCTGCTCAACAGAAGNACTACCACTACGCTGACAATGTCGGTTAACTTTGCGGNGGATCTAGGTCTGAGCGGCATCGTAGCTGTGCGTGACCTTTGGTCGCATCAGGAAATCCCTGTGGAATCATCTTACTCCGTTTCCGTACCGCCGTGCGGCGTCGTCGTACTCAAAGTAACCGCTGACCCGCAAGGCGTCGTTTCCGGAGATATATACGACACTAAGCTTTCCGATATCGCGGACAGTTTCGGCAACCCGATAGCTCTGAGCGGCGTTGATTGGAAGCAGTTCGGGTTTAGCGCGTTCAAGGCTGGCAGCTACCTGATAAACAACGATCCGGTTAGCGCAACCGCGCCTATGGGCGTTGGTTTCACATGGATCGATTCAGCCGCGCCTGTCGCCGAGGGCGCTTCGAATCTTGCAGCCTCGCTTAGTTCCCCGGGAGATAGTTTCGAATTCACCGTGCCTTACGGGCTGGGTCCGGGCACTAAGCTCGATAGCAGGTGGGGACGGTACAATGTCCAGAATGCCGGGCCTACAGGCCAGTATGAACTAACCACTGTAGGCGCGGGAGGCGATATTTGGCAGGGTAACGGCTCCGCTGTCAACCTGTTCTATATCGACCCGCCAACAGGCGATAACTGGGAAGCCGTCGTACAGATAACCTCCAGCTTCACCGGAAACTATCCATCCGTAGGGCTTATTGCCTGGGTGGACAACGATAATTACGTCGGTTTTTGGAGGAGATACCACACCGGACTCGTATCGTCCGGCAGGATATTTGATATGGTGTCGGAAGTAGGTTCGGCTGGCGACGAGTCGGGAGCTCAGGCGGATTCCGCGCTGGGGCTATCGCAGGCGCAGGCAAACTCGGCTTATATTAAACTAGTCAAAAATGGGAACAGTTTCACAGGCTATGTGAGCGCCGATGGGATAAACTGGACTACAGCTCCCGGCTTCACAAAGACAAACGCTGCTGTAGCTGGCAACGCAAACCTTAAGATAGGACTTTTCTCAAATTGCTCCGGTTATACAGTCAGATACAACAATTTCAAGCTAAACGATACGCTTATCCCGTTCGCCATAACCGAAAACCTTGCGGTTAAGACATATTTAGGCGCTAAAGACGCCCGCGTGAAGGTGGAGGCGATTTCGGGCGACAAGAGTAACGCATATTTCATCGATAGCGCAAGTGGCGAGAAGGACGTCGTTTTCGACACGAGATTGCTGCAAACCCAGACAATGCCGCTCAAGGTCAAAGTAACGCTTGAGGAAACTTACGCCGTCGGCGGGAGCGCGCTTATTGGCGCGGCGACCGTCGTAGAGCAGGAAGAACCCGCTCAGGTCGCGGATTTCATACGTATACAAAATGCTTCGACATCCGGCGCCCCATCCGACCTAAGTGACCTCGGTTCGTATGACTGGGTGAAATTCGGGTCGTCAGGCGCCAGAAAAGATGGAGGAGGATTCCTGGGCAACTACGCGACGTCCATAAACGCCGCACGGAGCTTCAATGAGAGCGGCATCGCGGTGAACGCTTCAGGATCATTCATAGAAGTCGTGTTGCCGCCGTCGGACAGCTTGAAAAAGGCCGACATATTCTTCAACGTGTATAAAGCCGAGGTAGCCGTAAACGTGTATATGGGAAGCGGCGCACCTTACAGTTATAGCATGTTCGACACCAGCGACACCGGAATTGACACCGCGTTGACTATTTGGTACGCAGGGTCAAGTCCTATTAGGGTGCTGCTTACGACCACGGTCTCATTTGTGGCGGACGCGCGCGTAAGGCTTGATGCTGTAACGGCGTCAAACTTGGACGGTTTGTTCGACACGGGCATGAACTTATCGAACGGCGTTTACACAGCGGGGCTGAATCTGTCAAAATCGACAGGCACCGAGTCTGTCAAGCTTTTCAAAGCCTACTATGACGCCGGCGGGAAGATGGTGAAGCTCGAAGAGGAAACGATTGAACTGACAAGCAAAGCCGTAAGCTCGCGGAATGTTACTTTCACCGCTCCAACAGGCTACCCGGGCGGATCGGCTAAATTCTTCCTTTGGGACAGCAATTACATACCGATCACGTTCAATCTACCATATGAGCCTCCAACGGAAACCTATTATCCCGAACCGTTTGTCCAGTCCTACATCGGCACGTTAACGGCTAAATCCGCCGTACTGTCAGGAGCCAAGCTGGTCGATGTTCGATCTGCTGCCGAATACGCAACCGGCCACATAAAGTGGGAGACTGGTGAAGCCGTAAACGCCCCCGTTACCGATATGCTCAACGGGATCGCCGCGATTTCGGGTACAACAAAGGACACCGCGTTCATCTTGTACTGCAACGACGCTTACCGGAGTCTGCTCGCCAAACGCATACTTGACTATGCAGGTTACACGAATGTCAGCGTACTGGGTAGTATGGACAACTGGAACCTTTCTGTAAGGCTTCTGATGACGTCCAGCATTCCAAACAGGTACGCGAACAATCCCATCACAATAAGATATGAAAATGTTTCAGTATACGATGACGGTACATATCAGCTCTACTATTCACTTGGGCCAAACTCGACAGTAAGTGAAGCGGTGGTTTACCCGACGGGCGGCGTCACACTGACCGGGCCAAACACGGTTAAGGCTTATCTGAAATACAACGATCAGGTAGTAGCGGAAGCGCAGACCGACTATGATCCATACATCGCGGCGCCAATTCCAAGTGTTCCTTCAAATGTCATATACGCGTCCGATTTACCTGCTTCGGAATGGCTTGTTACTATTTCTGGATGGGGAACGACAAGGAGAAATCTCTCGATTGACAGTGCGGCGTTGAGAGTAAACAACGTGACGTATACAAAAGGAATCGGCACCCACGCGACAGGGTATATAGACATAGCGATTCCGGAAGGCTCGACGAGGTTTATTACAGTGGCAGGTATTGATACTGAGGTCACCCTGACACGCGGGAACGTCGTACAGTTCTTCGTCTATGTAGACGGGGTGCTGATCGACAAGAGCTTGGAGATCACGCCAAATCAATACAAGGTGTTTGATATTGACCTGTCGGGGTACGCTGGTGCTGGACACGTGTTGCGCATTGCGTGCGACCAAGGATCAGACGGAATGGACTATGACCACGCCGACTGGGCAATCGCCGCTTTTGTAATGAGCTGAGCCAGTAGGCTTAAAAATTTGCGCGCGCCATAATCCCAATAATAAAGATATCCCCGTTCCCAGAGGAGCGGGGATGTCTGTTTACTAGTATATATTATACTCTGTTATACTTGCCGTACCTTATTGTGAGTATGAAACTAAGCATTCCGGCAAGGAAAAGGCTTAGATGAAGCAAGGACATCCTATCGAAAAATACCATCAGTTTTCGCACGTCCTGAGTGAAAAAGAACACGACGATACCCGCGACGCCAAGTGCGACAACTGTAAGCGAAAGTAGTGGTATAGCTTGTTTAGTTGTTGTGACAGCTTGGTAATTGCCGCCCAAAACACTACTTTTTGATCGCTGCTTTTGCCTAATAAAACGTACGCATATAATACCAGCAAACGCGATGCCGGCAACGCTCAGCAACAGATTTGTGAAAGACCACACCCTTTGATACATGGTCCCGCCGGCAACCGGGATTTCCCGGTCAAGTATCGCGATAATAGGTATACCGTCTGATTTTATTTTTTCAAGTACAGTGCTTCCAGGCGCGGCTTCAACAATCTCAAAAATCGTTATCGGATCAGGGTAAGAGATGGGATCCATAGGCGCGGTCTCTACTTCTGGTATCGGTATCGGCTGTATGTATTCCGGTTCCGTTATGTAAGGTTCTAATATGAAAGACTCTAGTTCAACAGGTTCCGGAACAACGACTGTGTCATTTGCCTGCCAAGGGAAAATGGGCGGTATCGGTATATAGGGTACAGGGTCAGGCTCAGGGACATAGTCAACCGGTGTCAGCGGTGGTTCAACGATAAATTCAGGAGTCGGTTCAATAATCAGTTCAGGTACGGGTTCAGGTACGGGTTCGGGGGTAGGTTCAGGTTCGGGTGTAGGTTCAGGATCAGCGGGAACCAGGGGCTGGACGCTAGACTTGATAGGTTGCGACTTAGTTGGTATCTGACTGTATTGCGCGGTTATAGTCAGTTCGTTCATCACGTTTGTATAATTGCCAGACCAACCAGTAAACGTATAGCCCTCTCGAGCAGGGTCTTCTGGAGGTGTTGCGTCCTCACCGCTAACTATGTATCCGGACTTCAATTCTTGGCCGTCCCAATCGACAAACCGCACCATGTACCTGATCTTGCCACTTATATATGTATAGCAGATATCATTGTTGTTGTAACCTTGATCCGAAGGGGAGCTCCATGTTGAGGCATGTATGTTTTCGTAATATACACCGTCGTCGTCCATGTCGCGTTCGTACACTGCCCCGGCTGCGTTATTTGAGAACTCGACATCTTGCTCGACAGTCAGCAGCGAAATACTATCATGTGATATCCATATGCCCCCGCCGTCGTTTGCCGCGACGTTTCCGCTGATGACGCCTTGATTGATCGCTATTGTCGAGTCGACGCCTGAACTATATATACCGCCGCCGTCCACGCCAGCGGTGTTGCCGCTAATGCTCCCATTATTCATGGTGAAGGCGCCAATGCTGTACACGCCGCCGCCGTCCGCATCCGCAGTGTTGTCGCGAATGTCCCCATTGTTTATGGTAAAGACGCCATCGCTATACATGCCGCCACCGTTTATTTCTGAGTTGTTACCACAGATTTTTCCGTCGTTGATTGTAAGTGTACCTTTACTATACACTCCGCCGCCATTGGTTTTAGATGAATTGTTGAAAATATCACCGCAGTCTATAGTGAATGACCCGGTACTGTGTACACCGCCGCCGCAATAAGCGGTATTGCCGCGAATCGTGCCTCCTGCTACCGTAAGGCTGACGGAGTTAAGTACGACGCCTTCTTCACCATCATTGCTAATGCCGCATTTCATTGTAAAAGCGCCGCCATCGGAGACATATACGCCGCCGCCTTCACCGCTGTTAGCTTCATTGCCGCTGATCTCACCGCCAAGCATTGTAAAAACGCACTCCTTCAAAACACATACGCCTCCGCCGCTGCACGCGTTTTTGAATTCGTCAGAGCCTTCGCCAGTTACTATGTTGTTGCGTATACTGGCGTTGCCGTACATGCAGAATCTGCCGCCAATTCCCTGGGTTGATGACCCGATGAGAATAACGCCGCCGCCGCCCTGGGGCGCTTTATTGTCACTGATCTCGGCATCGCCGTACATTACAAATTTGCCATTTCTATAAACGCGAACCCCGCCGCCACCGTCGTGCGTCGAAATTGGTATGATAGAAATCGTATGCGTAACACTATTATTTCTTATCCTACCACCAGCCATGTCCAACGTTCCTTCTACATTGATCCCGCCGGCTACATATGACGTATTGTTTTTTATTAATCCGCCAGTCATGCGCATAATTCCATTTACGTTCGCGCCGCCGCCGACAACGGACGCGTTGCCACATATCGTGCCGCCGCGCATAGTGAAAACGCCGTCGGTGCATACATTTACCCCGCCGCCGCTATATGCGTTGTTATTTGTGATTTTGCCATTTTCCAAGGTAAATACGCCGCCGTCCGCGACATATACGCCGCCACCTCCGTAATTATTGGCATTCTCGTTCATTGTATTATCCTGGATCATGCCGTTATCCCGGATTATGCCGCCATCCATGGTAAATACGCCGCCGTCCGCAACGTTCACGCCTCCTCCTTCGTGGCTGCTACTACTAGTAAGCGTTATATCGCCTGTTAATGTAAGAGTTCCTGAAACACTGAAGTGCCGGTAATTCCCATGCGTCGTCAGTGCCCAGCCGCCATCGGAGGTCAGAATTATGTTCTTCCCTGCAGGTATAACTATAGCTTCTGAAAATATATCCATATCAGATGTTATGCTTATTACTTGCTCTTGATCGTCCGGAGCTGCGTTTATTGCCTCCAGCAACTTTTTGGATGTACAAATATCATCGGCATCCGGCTCCTCAGCCCTAATTGTGGATTCGGCGCCGACAGTCGATGCTATAAGAAAATATACGACCATAGCGAAAAGAGCGATAAATATAATAGAACTATCGAGAAGAAAAATGTGAAATGTGTTGTGTTTGCTGATATTCCTTAATATTTCTCTATTTTTTCGATTTGTGACGCAGTATTTATACACTGTACAATGATCCCCTTTTTTGTCCCTATTTCCCCAACAATTTATAAAGTGTGCTTTTCCCACAACCCAAAGTGCTACGCCAGAATTCAGAATTCAGGAGTCAGAATTCAGAATTGTTGTGTCCGCTTCACGGGAGGATTTTGTTTTCGTGTTATTTATTGCAGAAAGCATCCATTAAGGTACTATCCACAAACCACTAGCCGGTTTCTATATGTATAATAAAGCTGGAACCTAACCTATACGTATCCCTGTTAGAGTCCTCCAGCAAAAATGTCAGCATATATTCGCCTTCCATGCCATTCGCCCGCATTTCATTGAACACGCCGTTAACTGTCTTGTTGTCGCCTTCACCGGAAAAGATGACGTCGTCGCTTCCGACAGGGGTTATTTTCCAGTCCAGTACAGTCAGCTCGCCGCTTACGCTGTCAGTTACTGCCTCAGCGTTTTCAGGATTGAGGTGTGGAAAATCAGCGTTACCACCACTAAACAGAACTTCGCCGACCGCGATAGTCGGTTCTTTTTGGACGATATCTTTATTCTCGGGCGCCCACAAAACCGCTGATATCGCGACTGCGGCTGTCGCTATCAGCGAAGTGGCGGCAATCAAGCCTGACTTTGCGGTTATCGCTGCGGTTGCGGAGTCTTTCACCACGTTGGCAGTCAGTGAGCTTTCCGCGCCTGTGAACACTGTGGAAGCTTCCGCAGCGGCAATATTGGCGGATTCAAAACATTTTGCCAGAACTTCGGGAAGCCAAGCCGCCGTTGGGGGGGTGAAAGCCGTACCCTCCGCGCTAAGTACGCGAGTCAAGGCAATGCCGATCGGTAAAAAAGCAAAACCGCGCGCCGGCCATTTTTCCAAACTTGCGCGGCTTTCCAGTTTTGCCTTTATCTTATTGCGCGCGTGTCTCAAGTACAAAGATACGCTGGGTTGGGGGATGCCCATAACATCCGCCGTTTCTGTAACGCTCAATCTGTCATAATAGTGCAAGACTATAGCTTCGCGTTGTCGTAATGGTAAGTCGTCTATCGCGTCTATCACCGCCCTTCTGTTTTCTTCGTTTTCCGTATATGCTTCCGGTAAGAAATCTTCGTTTTCCTCCGGCGCGGATTCAAGTTCTTCCGATAAATATAAAATATTCCACTGTTTAGCGTTTTGCATCATCTGCCGCCTCGCTTCGTTTAAAACAATACTGCTTAGCCACATGCGGAACGCTTTTGGTTCTTTTAATTGTCGGATATTTTTGCATACGCGAAGAAGCGTCTCTTGCGCCACGTCTTCAGCATCCGACCGATTGTTAAGTATGCGCGTCGTTCGGAACAAGACATCTTTGGCAATCTCAGCGCACAGCGCCGAGATTGCCTCGCTGTCGCCGCGTGACGCGTCTTCCACTAACCGTAAAAAAGCGGCCCGCGCTGTTTCATTTTCCAGGCTGGAGTTTATTTGTTGCTGTCCGGTTTTTTCTTTCATGCTGTCTCCCGTGTAGATACTACTACAGTTTACATCTTGCGCGCCAGCGCGCCGCCAAGCCAGCCTGTGTGTCCAAACCTTCGGTAAAACAGTAAATTTGCTTTGTCCACACATAATTGGAGTGTAACTGTGTACATATGTTGAATCTACTACGTATTCACAGCAAAATCAAGCATTTTCTATAACTTTATTAATTTTGTCATAATTTCTTTCCAAATTTACGTTTTTTATTGCAAATTGACGCTGTTTATTATCCCCAATGCTTCATTAGCAGTTAAGCCTTTTTCAATAATACAGTCAATAAGCTCGCACATCTCCAGGTCTTGTTTGCTGATCAATAGTTCAGATCGCCGCCAAATCAGATTTTCAATTATCCTTTTGTGATTCTCAATTTCATCTTCAATTTGATTTAGTTCCCTATCCATATCAACGAAGATATCAATATTTGCTGACATAATCTCATCACCTCCATATATTTAGCATTACAATTCCCCTAACACTCCCAATGTTATTATCATGCTTGGAAAACTTTTTGCTGTCTTTATCGCCTCCTTGATACAGTCAAATGAATTCGTGCATTAGTCAACTGTGGACGCGTGACGCGTCCCCTTTATATGGTTTATAATCAGACGGTAGTATACTATTTTGGCTTCCAATATATAAAGACCCAATAACTATGAAATATATACTATAATAAATAAATGAAGATTAAAATATTTACATTACTGAATACTGGACGATTATAGTATGTTTAAGGCGCATGCGATCGTAATGTCGACCAAGTAACAAAGACGGTTGTGATAACCGTCTTGTGTAATCAACGTGTGTATTGTGTATTGTGTTTCACGCTTTGCGCTATTGGGCGATATACGCAAACCCTATGCCGCCTCTGCCAACATACGTTCCAATCACGCTACCTATATTGCATGTCAGCCAATCGACGAATTGTAGCGGCCCTTTCATAAGTTCGATAGCTTTTTCAACCAGTTCCAGAGAACAAGAATGGGCAAAAGCCACGCCATAACGTAGATCCGGGAGGTCAGCCATTACTTTTTGTAATATCTCCTTTATCGCTTCTGGTAGTCCTTTTGCCTTACCAACCGAATGGATCGCGCCGTTGTTGATCGATACTATGGGTTTCATTCCCAACAATTCGCCAACAATCGCTGACGTGACGGATATTCGTCCGCCTTTTCGCAAATATTTCAATGTGTTTATCGCAGCGAAGAATCGGACTTTCTTTGAGAGCATTGTTACATGTTCAACGATTTCCTTAGCAGAAAACCCTTCTTCTCGGCGCTTTGCCGCCTCGGATAAAATGAGCGCGAGGCTCATTGTTGCGCTTCGGGAATCAACAATATGTAAATTTTCCGATTCAAGCATTTTCTTAGCAATACAAGCTGAGTTATAGGTTCCGCTAATCTCGCTGGAAATGAAAATGCCTACGATCTCATCACCCGCGTCAAGATACTTTTTAAACGCGTTGATGAATCTTTGAGGAGATATCTGCGAAGTTGTTGGGAGTTCTGCGCAGTTTTCGAGTTTTTCATAGAACTGCTCATTCGTGATCTCAATGCCATCCAGATAGGACGTCCCCGAGAAATCTACGATTAATGGGACGGTGATTATGTCCAGACGCTCTTGGTCTTCAGGGGAAAGGTCGCAGGTACTGTCTGCGAATATACGGATAGCTATAGCGTTCACTTCTTTCTTTATCAGACTTTACGTGGGGCTGCGCCCCACCAGAGTATTATGCGGCAGCATAACGAAATAGTCAAGCAAAAATGACATTACTGTTCAGTGGGCATCAAAAACACGGAAACTGTTCAGTGGGCATCCAAAAACACAGGTTGGTTACAGGCAACGCACTGGTACTGCAGTGAAAACTTGTACAATTGTCAAAACTTGTGTGCGGAGCC
>WRNV01000054.1 GCA_009776445.1 Oscillospiraceae bacterium
GTGACTTTGGCCATGTTGGCGAAAGCGTTATTGTATAGCACGGTCACTTTGTCTGGAATGACAATTTGACCTGTGATGTTCGAGCAGTTGCTAAACGCGTTGTCGCTGACGNTCGTCAGGTTCAATGACANTTGAAGCCGCCCGTTGAATCCGGNGCATCCACTGAACGCNCCGTTTCCGAGAGTGGTCAGACTATTTGGGATGATCAGGTCCCCGGTCAGGTTGGAGCAGCCTTGAAACGCGTTGTTGCCGATCGTCAGTATGCCGTCGCTCAACGTCAGCGTGCCGTTCAACCCCGCGCAATAATAAAACGCCTGCTGCCCAATCGTCGCCACGCTACCTGGTATCGCAAGGTTACCAGTAAGCAGCGAGCAGTTCCGGAATGCGTATTGGCCGATGCTGGTCACCGTGTCCGGTATCGTTAGAGTTCCGGTAATCTTGTTGTCNCCGTCAAAAGNGCCCTCCCCGATGGTCCGTAATCCATCGAACAGGGAATCCTCAGACCGCTCGTTTAATTCCAGATGGAACATATTCGTGCATCCAGCAAAGGCGTTTGCTCCGATGCTTGTCACGCCTTCGGAAATCAAGGCACTATGTATCCGCAAATCATTGCGAAACGCTTCTTGCGGTATCTCCCCCATTCCCGTGAAGGTTAGCCCGCCCTCGTCGTCAAGCGTCCAAAACAGCGTCTCCCCAAACTGCCCGCTGTCTACAGTCACCGCAAAGGGGTTTATAAGAAGTTCGTCTTCATTTTCAGGTGAACCATCCACTAATGTTGAAAATGCGATATCCGACATCCCAGTCACAATTGTAATTATCAGTATCATACTGATAAACCTCATAACTCTTGACTTTTTCATACTTATAACCATTCCTTTCACTCTTTTGAAAACTGATAATTACATATGCACATTTGTAAACTCATTACGAGGAAATGAAGCAGTACTAATTTAGACAAAATAAGTCCATATACCTACTCCCGCTTCATTTATGAGAAATTACGTCATTTTGACGTAATTTCTCATAGGCGGTTAATAGCTTCAAAGATGTTACTTAATTATATCGATATTATAGCTGAAATTCTGATTTTGTCAAGAGAGCACGATTAGCTGCGCCGCGCGTCTGAGAGCCCGATTAGCTGTGCCGCGCGTTTTCTCAGGTGTTTTTCTATGGCGGCAAGATATTCTTCCGGCAGGTTCAGCTTTTGATGCCGTTTAAAAGAGAAGTTTAATATCTTTCGCAGCTTTTTCACCTGGCGGGCGGTTGTGAACGACTGGCAGATACCGTCGAAAGTCGTGTTTGGATAAACGGGGAAACGTGTTTTCGCGTATTCGTCCAAGTCCGCGTAATCATTCTTCATGGCATAGCTGAATAGCGATAGCCCATTATCGAATATCGGCGCTGGCGCTGTGATTTCACCAGTATGATTGTCGCGGAGCAGGCCGAAATTACCGAAATGCCTATCCTCGTTATAAATCAATGCGTCGAAAACAAGCATATCGCGCACGGCATCAGCAAACTTGCTTCCGAGGTCGTCATAATATTTGACTACTGCGCTGACGCCGCCCGATTTCACTATACGCCCAACGGGGATAAACGCTGTGTCTATGTCCGTGAACAGTTTGCACTTTGAGGCGAGTATGCCTTTCCAGTTTTCAAGGTCGTAATGAGCCGCGTCAATGTTCATTGCCTCAGCGACCTGGCTTGCGTAATACTCGCAGTAGGGTTCCTTGCCCGAGTTCGCGAAACCGCTTGATCCGCCTTTGTAGAGGAATATGCCCTTGCCCTCTATCCGACGCCACGCTTTCGGCAGCATACCGTTAGTGGTAAGCTCCGGCGAGGTCGAAAACGCCGCGTCGCTTTGCGTGACGCCTGTGTAGGCCACGAGGGACAGTATCTCCGAAAATCGGTTGCTGTAGAGGTTGAAGACCGCATATTTACCGTCAAAGCCTTCCGGCACGATCCAATAGCTGTCGTTGAGCGAAAGGCCCTTGCAAACGTCGATGATGTCTTTTGTGTTGTTCTGTGACAACCCTAACGAGCGCAGGATTTCCAGAGCGAATGTCCTGTTTTTTGGTATCACGCGGCGTTCGAGCCATTTCATTATGCCGTTGCCGGTGAGTTCCAAATCAAGCGGGAGCAGTTTCGGGGAGTTCCCGGTATTCGTTATACTCGCCTCATATCCGCCGAGTTCGCTGGTCGCAAGCTTGAAAGAGAGAAGCGCTGTATCATACAGCCTTAGTTCGTATTTGTTGCTCATAAGGGTTTCACCTCCGCTCTGTACAAGTTGTTTTCTTGTTTTTCGTTGCGCTAAACTATACTCGTTACTTACTCAGTCCCAGCATCGCGGCGCCAATAATGCCGGCGTCATTGCCAAGTTGCGCCTTGACTATTTTTGTCTTCGGAGCGCTCGTTGAAAATCGGAAGAATTTTTCCGAATCCGCCAACGCTTCCAAAGGCTCAGCCAGGCAATCCCATGCGTTGGCTATGCCCCCGCCCAAGCAAATCATTTCAGGTTCGAGAATGTTAATGATATTCACGACACCAGCCGCCAGATGTTCAATATACCGTTCCACCGTGAGTTTAGCCGTTTGGTCTCCCGCACGAAACGCGTCGAATATCGCTTTCCCGTCTATCTGTTCCGCTGTGCCGCCGCAAATATCCCACAGCATACTTCTCTTATCAGTAGCCATGAACTCTACCGCTGTTTTTATTAACCCGCTCGCTGACGCGTACCTCTCCCAGCAGCCGCGACGGCCGCAACCGCACTGTCGGCCTCCCGCCACTATTACCATGTGACCAAGTTCGCTGGCCGCGCCACTGAGTCCGGTATGTAGATGGCCGTTAAGTATAATGCCGCCACCAATGCCTGTCCCCAGCGTCACAAATGTTACGTCTTGAGCGCCTCTCGAGCCTCCCGCCACAGTTTCGCCCAGAGCAGCGCAATTCGCGTCGTTTCCTAAAGCGACAGGGCATCCAAACTTTTTTTTCAGGTTGCCAGTCACGTCGACGTCGAGGAGCGGAAGGTTCGGGGTGAAAACAACCTTTCCTGCTTCGTCGTTTACCGTACCTGGCACTCCAATGCCGATTGATGTTGGAACCACGCCAGGATCGGCATCTCCGAGCAAAACTTCGCATACGTTTGAAAGGCCGCGTATGACCGCATATGTGCCTTGAGCCGCATTCGCGGGCAGACTGGCGCGTTTTGTTATCGTACCGTCTTTTTCTACAAACGCGGCGGCAATGTTAGTGCCGCCTAGGTCAATACCAATATGCATCGAAATACCCTCCTAATAATTCTGTAAAACGTCAAATGTGTAGCCTTGCGCGCGTAAACCTGAGATAATTATCGGTAACGCTTCGAGCGTCGTTCCTTTGCTCTTCGTATCATGCATCAAGACAATGAGCTTGTCCCTGTTGCGCGTATTGTCAAGAACCCGCGCGGCTAGGGCTTCCGCGCTCTTATCTTTATATTTTGTGCTAGAATCGCCTGTTTCCACGTTCCAGTCGAAATCCCTATATCCTATCTCGGCAAGAAATTCCCTTCGAGGCTCGATGATACTTGCTTTTCTGCTCATTGCGCCCCCGGGGAAGCGGAAGGAAGTCGTCAAATATCCGTAATTGTCAAATATAAATTCCCGCGCCAACTGGACTTCGTCAATAAAAGCGTCAATGTCTTTCGCGTTATAAAGATTAGAGTAAACATGCGAATAAGAATGGTTACCCATCTCGTGTCCCTCGTCGATTATACGTCTGTATATATCACTAACCCCGTTGTGTGGCAGGACGAAAAACGTCGCTTTTATACCCTCATCTTTAAGTAGGTCAAGTATCCCTGGCGTTACTTCGCGCGACGGACCGTCGTCTATCGTTATGTAGGCTACCTTGTCAGGCGATGGGTAATCCTTTTTGGCCGATACTTCTTTGCCTACTTCTGTATTTAATTCATCGAATGATCCTGCCTCCGACATAGTCTGTAAGTCGGTTGCCACTCCTGTTTCCCCATAATTTGCTCTTGCTGCCTCATCATCAGTTACAGTTGTCACTCCCCCACTGGTTGCGCCTGTTACCTCCCCACTGTTTATCGCCTCTGAATCACGATTTTCTTCTTCCCTTAACGGTTTATCATACTGTCCTCCTGATATAGGTTCTTGCGATTGTTCAACAGGGTCAGAGGAAGGGTTCGCAGGAACTACGGGTAATGTGGAGGACTCAGGTTCGAAATATTGTTGTTTTGGCGTTTGCGTTGGAGATTCTGGAATCGTCGTAGGTATCGGGGATGCTGAAGCATTCGTTGAAGTTTCGTTGAATTTAGGTTGTTGCGTCTCAGAAGATTTAGGCGTGGTTTCTTCGCTCGTTGGGGCGGAAAAATACTCATACCCATACCGCGATTGTGCCCCGGCGGAAAGGCCTGACACTGTTGTATCTGCTATGATATTGATTATTGCCACGACCAGAAATGGCAGTAAAAACACTACGCATAATATTGTATTTCTCAAAATATCCTTATTATTGTCAGGGTTGGCCATATGTGTATACCTTCTCGATTATAATTGTTATTGTTCTTCAAGCAACTTCGCGAGCAGTTCGTTTACGGAACGCGGGTCGGCTTTGCCTGCAGTTTTCCTCATAACCTGGCCGACGAGGAACCCGAATACTTTTGTGCTCCCCTGCCGGTACTCTTTTACAGTTTTTTCATTGGCGGCCAGAACATCGTGGATAGTCTTTTCCAGAAAACCCTCGTCGGAAACCATACCCAGGGAATTATCCGTAACGTAAGCTTCTGGGTCTATCCCCTCCTCGAATACCTTTACGAGCAGCTTTTTGCCTGTCGCGCGACTGATAGTTTTATCATCCACAAGTCTTATTACTGTCGCAAGCTTTTCGCAGTCTATTTCGATCTCATCATCACTTTTACCCGCCGCTTTCGTAATACTCAGTAGGTCGCCCATGATCCAATTAGCTACTTCCTTGGGTTTGTTAAAACGAGTCAACGTTTCGTCGAATATCCGCGATAAATTAAGGCTCCCCGTAATAACTTTACTATCATGCATAGGCAATCCAAGCTGCTTCGTCATCCGCTCAAACCTCTCGCTCGCGAGTTCTGGCAACTTGGCGCGGACGCTTTCTATCCATTGTTCACTAATGTGGATCGGCATCAATTCCGGGTTCGGGAAGTATCTGTAATCCGCCGCTTCTTCTTTCTCGCGCATTGAAAAAGACATGCCGCTGTCGTCGTCCCAGCGTCTCGTCTCCTGAACCAATGTTTCGCAACCAGTTTCAAGCGCGGTGATATGTCGCCGTGATTCGTACTCGATCGCGCGGGCGATCGCCTTGAGCGAATTCATATTTTTGATTTCCGCGCGCGTCCCCAATACAGGGCTACCTACCTTACGAACGGATATGTTAATGTCGCATCGCATTGAGCCTTCTTGCATCTTACAGTCAGAAACTCCTGCAAAACTAAGCAGTGAGCGTAGTTCTTCAAGGTATGCTACAACCTCGTCGGCGGCTCGAAAATCCGGATTTGAAACAATTTCGACAAGCGGGACGGAAGTTCGGTTGAAATCGACCAACGACGAGTATGAGCGCGGATCGTGGATCAGCTTTCCTGCGTCCTCCTCGATATGGATTTGCTTGAGCGTTATGCGTTTGGTTTTTTTGTCCGGCTCCGCTGTTTCGATCTTAATCCAACCGTTTTTGCAAATGGGCGCGAACCATTGCGTTATCTGATACCCTGCGGGAAGGTCGGGATAAAAGTAATTCTTCTTGTCAAACGATATTATCGGGGTTATCTCGCTGTTGGTGACAATCGCCGCCGCGATTGCTAGCTCGATCGCCTTTTTGTTGATAATAGGCGGCATTCCGGGCATTCCGGAACACGCGGGGCATACGTTTTCGTTTGCGTCCGCGCCAAACTTCGCTGAACATGAGCAAAACAGCTTTGACTCCGTCGAGAGTTCCACATGCACCTCAAGCCCAATAACCGTTTCATAATCCACGTTTCTGTTGCCACTGTTTATGTTGTTGTTATTGTTATTGTTATTGTTGCTATTCATATACTCACCGCCTCTAGCGCTGTAAACAGTATATCTTCGCGATTTGGACCCGCGATGAGCGTTATGCCACCGTCGCGAAACGGCGCCGTAACTGCCGGTAGGCCACATAGCCCTGGTAAAGCGTGGACCGCGAGCGCAAGGCTGGACGGATGACTTTCCGGCATGACGATAGCGTCGTACGCGCCAAAATCCAGCGACTCCTTTATAAGCCGCCTCACCCGCATCGCCTTGTCATAGTACCGCAAATAGTACTCTTGAGTCAGCACCATCGAGCCTACTATCGAAGCGAGTTTGATATCAGATCCAAACGCTTCCGTCCGGCTCTTCGTGTACAGTTCATGCAGGCCTCTGTACCCGCTCGTCCTATAGCCGAATTTTATGCCATCGTAGCGCGTGGCGCTATTGCATAGTTCCGCGCAGCATAGTATTTGCTTTACTTGCGCGTAGACGTCGAAGTATTTGAGTTCAAATTCAATGGCATCAAAGTTTCCAGCAAAATCCATGACCTTGGAAGAATTCGGGATTTGCGCCAGGACATTAGTCGGGACGCCTACTCTCAAAAGTCTGCCGCCATCTGTTTTTTGTTTTACTGCTTCCACCCTGCAATTTCTATCCGCCTTTTCCTGGCTCCAGTCGGGATCCATAGTCCCATCCTTTTGGTCATATCCGCTAATAATCGACAATGCTCGTCTCCCCTGAGCCAACGTTTTGCACACGATGCCTATCTGATCCATTGATGGGACGGTGGGAATAAGCCCATAGCGTGAAACCGTCCCATAAGTTGGGCGAATGTAACACACGCCGCTTAGAGCCGCTTCATGGCTGGTCGCGCCTGTATAGTCGTTGCATAGCCCAAATTCCGCAGCGCCCTCCGCAACGCAAGCAACCGCGCCTGAGTGATAGACGAGATCCGGATGCCCGTTTTTCTGCTCATCTGCGCTCAACGAGTGAGCGTTTTCTGCTACTTCCGCAACCAAGTCCTGCTCTTCACAAGAGCCAGGCGCCGGGTATTTGATACTTGGGAACAGACCTCTAGCCCCAAATTCATCCATTTTCGTCTTGCCGAGTACTGTCACTCCATTGGCTTCAAGGCGCTCGACGACCGTCGCGTCCAGAGGCGAGATGAAGTTTTCAAGCATCTTCGAGCCTACTGTCGCCGGGTGGCCTTTTAGCATTATCGAGTCTTCCAGCACTGCGCGTTCGGAGTCTAGAGAACTTTCAATATCGAATCGCGTTATGAAATGGTTCATATCCCGCGCCCCCTTATTCCAACGTTCCGGGTACTTTGAAATACCCGTTGTACTCTTCAGGGGCGTTTGCAAGTATCTCTTCCGTCGAAAACTGCTTTTTAGCAACATCTTCCCGCATGACGTTTCGCAGATCCAGCACAGTGACCAGCGGTTCCGCGTCGTCGACGTCTATATGTTCGAGCGCTTCAAAGCCGGAAACCATGGCGTCAAGACGCCTTCCGATCTCCTCGCGTTCCTCTTCCGATAAATCCAGCATCGCCATGGATTCATATTTCTTTATAGCAAGCATTAAGCATCGCTCCTTCATGCTTAAAGATATCACGAAGGATCACGCCGCGTCAATGCAATATTCTAATTGGACTTTACAAATATGCATGGTTTGGCTATAATAATATATAATATTAAATTAGCCGAAAAAGAATATCGGCAGAGTTCAACGCTTTAAAGCGCAATTGTGCCAAAATGGCACAATAGCTAATACGTGATCATTACTATTTGCAAACTTGTTCACTACTGGAGTTGACAGAACCGCACACTACTGCTAAGATGTACACATAAAAAAGGATTGCCGCTCTTTGCACGGCGGCTCAGTCCGATGAATTCGAGTTGAGACGCCTTAGCTTTTAAGGCGTCTCAGATTATTTTCTCTTGCGAAACAATGACACGCAGAGAGTAATAACCGCAATGATCAACATACAAAAAGCGAAAAGTCCTTCATATGTAACCTTTGACATCACCCACTAATCAGAGAGTGACCGAGCCGCCAAGCGACAATCCTTGATTCATTTTCAGTGGTCTCAAACAGTCACTGTGTTTACGAATTGTTGGAAATAAGTGTATATTCACAAAAAGATAATCGATAATTTTTATCCAAACGCGAGAATTTCTACTTGTCATGTCTAAAAAATTATGATAATATCAGTACAGGTCGGAATTGAGCGATTCTGCGACGTGTGCTTGTGAACTTTAAGCTGTTGCGAATTGCAACGGTACTTGCGAAGGGATAGACATATATGCCGCGAAATAACGACATAAAGAAGGTGCTGGTCATCGGATCCGGCCCTATAGTCATAGGACAGGCTGCAGAGTTCGACTATGCCGGCACGCAGGCTTGCCGCGCTCTTCGCGAAGAAGATATCGAAGTTGTGCTTGTAAACTCAAACCCCGCAACAATAATGACCGACAACCATATGGCTGAAAGTATATATATAGAGCCGTTGACGATACCGGTCCTTGAGAGAATTATCAAAAAAGAACGCCCGGACAGCTTGCTGTCAACGCTTGGCGGCCAGAACGGGTTGACGCTTTCAATGAGGTTGGCAAAATCGGGGTTCTTGGATAAACATGGCGTCCGCTTACTCGGCGCCGATCCGGAAACAATCGATAAGGCTGAGGACAGGCAATTATTCAAAGATACGATGATGTCAATAGGCCAGCCAGTCATCCCCTCGAAGGTGGTAACCAGCCTGGAAGACGCGCGGGCATTTGCCGCCGAGATAGGCTTTCCTCTCATTATCCGCCCCGCGTTCACGCTTGGGGGAACGGGCGGGGGCATGGTCAACAACTTGGCTGAGCTTGACGAAATTGCCGCGAACGGCTTGCGGATGTCCCCCATATCGCAGATACTCGTAGAGCAGTCCATAGCCGGATGGAAAGAAATAGAGTTCGAGATCATGCGTGACGCCGAAGGCGGCGCCATTGCTGTGTGTTCTATGGAGAACGTCGATCCTGTTGGCGTCCATACAGGCGACAGCATCGTCGCCGCGCCTGCTCTGACGCTTTCTGACAAAGAATACAAGATGCTTCGCCAGGCTAGCATCGATATCGTCAACTCGCTCGGTGTCCAAGGCGGCTGTAATGTCCAACTCGCGCTTGATCCCGCCAATTCCGATTACATGGTCATAGAAGTCAACCCACGCGTGTCGCGTTCTTCAGCGCTAGCCTCAAAAGCGACAGGGTTCCCAATCGCCAAGGTATCTACGAAAATCGCGATAGGCTACACACTCAGAGAGATTATGAGCGCCGCGACTGGGAATGAGACAAGCAACGCGTACTATGAACCCACGCTTGACTACATCGTCGTCAAGTTCCCGAAATGGCCATTCGACAAATTTGTATACGCGAAACGAGCGCTCGGGACGCAGATGAAAGCCACGGGCGAGGTCATGGCTATCGCCACGACCTTCGAAGCGGCCATGATGAAGGCTGTCCGGGGCGCTGAAATCGGCAAAGACAGTTTCATTGACAACACATGCAAAAACCAGGATACGGATACTATAATGTCGCGCCTCCATGAATGCACGGATGAGCGCGTTTTCGTCGTTTTCGAAGCAATTCGCCGGGGAATATCTATCGACGATATTTATAATATCACAAGGATAGACCCTTGGTTTCTCAATAAAATGAAAAACATAGTTATGATGGAAGCTACGCTCGCTAAGGGCTTAGATGATGAAATATACCTTCAAGCCAAGCACTTAGGCTTTCCGGATAGGGTCATCGAGCGGCTCTCTGGGGAAAAAATAGCGAAACCGCGCTGGGCGTCATATAAGGCAGTCGACGCGTACGCCGCTGTATTTGCCGCCGAATCTCCGTATTTCTATTCAGTATACGACGGAAAAAATGAAGCGGCGGAATTCAAGTCTCGGCTTTTGGGGAACATGCCACAAATCGCCGACATGGGTACAGGCGCGGTCGCTGGAGCTAAAAAAACAGTAATAGTATTCGGGTCTGGCCCGATACGCATCGGGCAAGGCATCGAATTCGACTACGCGTCCGTACATTGCGTCTGGGCGCTCAAGAACGCCGGGTATGACGTCGTCATTGTGAATAATAACCCTGAAACGGTTTCAACGGATTTCGACACAGCCGACAGGCTCTATTTCGAACCGTTGACCAATGAGGACGTCGAAAACATCATCGAGACGGAAAAGCCATATGCAGTCGTCGTCGCTTTTGGCGGGCAGACAGCTATCAAGCTCACATCGTGTTTGCAAAAACTAGGAATGAAGGTACTTGGTACATCGCCTGACAGCATAGATATGGCGGAGGATCGCGAGCGCTTCGATAAACTACTCGAAGAACTGAAAATTCTCCGGCCGTTCGGTGGTACAGTGATGACGGAGGAAGAAGCTGTCGCGGTGGCGGATGAGATTGGTTATCCCGTTTTGATGCGTCCTTCGTATGTCCTTGGCGGGCAGAATATGATAATCGCCTTTTCCGAAGAGGACATTCACGAATACATGGAGATAATCCTGCGTCAAAACATTGAAAACCCTGTGTTGATCGACAAATACCTGCCGGGCACTGAACTCGAAGTCGACGCTATATGCGACGGGAAGGATATCCTTGTCCCCGGCATAATGGAGCATATCGAACGCGCCGGCGTCCATTCCGGCGATTCGATCGCAGTCTATCCCGCATGGAACGTAGACGACAAAATGCGCGCAAATATCCTCGACCATACGAAACGGCTCGCGATGGCGCTCGGTGTCGTTGGGATTGTTAACATCCAATACCTCATAAGTGAAAATAAACTTTACGTCATCGAAGTCAACCCCCGATCGTCGCGCACTGTTCCATACATCAGCAAGGTCACAGGCGTCCCGATGGTCGAGCTGGCAACCCGTTGCATGATTGGGGAAAAGCTCCTTGATACACGTTACGGCACTGGGCTTTACAGGCGACCACCTTACGTCGCGGTCAAGGCGCCTGTGTTCTCGTTTGAAAAATTGGGCAACGTCGATACGCAGCTCGGCCCCGAAATGAAGTCGACCGGGGAGGTTCTGGGTATAGCGGCAACCCGCGAGGAAGCTTTGTATAAGGGCATCCGCGCGGCGGGGTATAATATGAATAAAACAGGAGGCATATTCATATCGGTGCGCAATCAGGACAAAGCCCAAATAATCCACGTAGCGCGGAAATTCACTAGGCTGGGTTTCAAGATATATGCGACGGGCGGCACAGCTGAGCATTTGAAAAATGTCGGACTCAAGACTGTTTCGGTCGGTAAAATCTATGAGAGCGAAAATAACATCCTACCCTTAATCGAAGGCGGCAAGATCAGCTATGTTATATCGACATCGACAAAAGGCCGCGACCCTGACCGCGACAGTGTAAAAATCCGGCGAAAGGCAGTGGAACGCGGCGTACCGTGCTTGACTTCCATTGACACAGCCGACGCGGTCGCCGATTGCCTACTCAGCCGGTATTCTGAGGCAACGATCGAGCTTATCGATATCAACAGCATGCGGCCTGGCAAGAGAAAACTTCAGTTCACGAAGATGCAGACGTGCGGCAACGATTACATATACTTCAATTGCCTAGACCCAAAAGACAAGATCACGGATCCCGAAAGCGTTAGCATACGCCTGTCGGACCGCCACTATGGAATTGGCGGGGATGGCGTCGTACTCATAGAGCCGTCAAAAACTGCGGACGCGTCGGTAAGCATATATAACATGGATGGCACGCCGGGCGGCGTCGGCGGAAACGCGTTGCGTTGCGTCTGTAAGTACCTGTTCGATCACGGTCTAGTCAGAAAGCCTGAGATGCGTATAGAGATGGACGGCGTGGCGCGCAATATGAGCGTATACACGACCAACAACGAGGTCTCTACTGTTATGGCGGACATGGGCGCGGTACAATTCCAGCCCGATAGTATACCCGTTAAGCTGAGCGGGAACAGAGTAGTGAGCAGACCTGTCGTAATAGGCGGGCGCGAGTACACTGTGACGTGCATGTCCCTCGGCAATCCGCATTGCGTTGTATTCGGCGAGGATGTACAGAGCCTTGACTTGAGCGATATTGGCCCGAAATTCGAATACGATCCGATATTCCCCGAGCGAGTTAATACCGAATTTGTGCTGGTTCTGGATGAGACTACTCTGCTCGCAAGAGTTTGGGAACGCGGTAACGGTGAAACGCAAGCCTGTGGCACGGGCGCTTGCGCGGCGGCGATCGCAGCAGTTGAAAACGGGTACTGTAAAAAGGGTTCCGACATTACGGTAAAGCTGCTCGGCGGCGACCTTTTGATAAAATACGTCGGCGATAAAGTGTTCATGACCGGCAGCGCGATAAAGTGTTTCGATGGAACGATAGAGATATAAGTTTACAAGTGGACTGTGTTGGCAAAAGGGGTGGATACCAATAATAAAGAGCATCAAGGCTATTTTGTTTTTCTTTATAGCTACGGCAATTATTATCGGCGTCGCCGCTTATGCTGCCGCAGCCGGAAGCGGGGACTCGGGAAGCTTGATCATTCCTGCTGAAGGCTTGCTTTTCATGCCCAACGCCTGGGCTACCCGCGCTACCGTAGCGTTAGCTTTGTACAATGTTGCTGAGGATAAGGCTCTTGAGGACTCGACGCAGGGCGGTTTGGGCAGGTCATTTTCTGACATTCCAAAAAGCAGCGAATACTACGCGCAGGTAGATTATTGCGCGGCAAAGGGCTATATCAGCGGATACCCTGACGGGACGTTTAAACCTGAAGGTATTGTCACCCGGGCGGAAATGTGCGCGATACTGTTCCGGTTTCTTGCGCTTGCGCCGGATAGTTCCGCACCCCTTCCGCCTGACGTTCCCTCGGAACACTGGGCGGCTGATTATATCTCAGCAGTTATTAGCAGCGGTATCATGTCCGGTTATCAAGATAAAACATTCAAGATGGGCAATACTTTGACGCGCGCTGAGCTTGCCACTATAATTGTCAACGCCGCAAAACTCAAGCTACCGTCGGTTATTCCCGAATTCGTCGACGTCCCTGAAAACCACTGGGCATATGCTTATGTGTCTTACGTATCCGCCCCACTCGTCAGAGACCCCTCGCCCTATGAAATCGAAGTGGCGGAACTAATAAACGCGAGGCGCGCTAGCGCGGGCGTCGCAGCGCTCGCGCTTGACCCATTTTTATGCGAAATTGCGCGGATAAAAGCGCAAGATATGGTTGACAATGATTATTTTGACCATAAGTCCCCGACATGGGGTTGGCCGGAAGATATAATGATAACTTTCGGTGTGGCGTTCAACCTTTCTGGTGAAAACATTGCCTGCGGCGCCAGTACTCCTGAAGCGGTCGTAGCTGCCTGGGTCGATTCACCCGCCCATCATAACAACATGTTGAGAAAAGACTACTATAAGACGGGGGTAGGTTGCGTGACGCGTAAAGACGGAACCGTTTTTTGGGTTCAGGCGTTTATCGGATAGGGTGCTGTGCACTGTTATATTGGATAGAACAGGAGGCTTCCATTCGTGGATAGCCTCCTGTTTCTATCTGTATTATACTTTTGTTTTACACTCTTTTACACACATATTCGCATACACACATATTCGCATAACGCTACGCTGATCGCTAGCTTAAAACATTTAACGCAGTCAACGGCCTGAACTCTCCGTCCCAGATGAAGAACTTATAGCTTACGCCTGCCGCGTGTTTGTTAAGGGTAGCGACAGCCATTGTGTAGCTTGTCGTCGTCGCGTCGATCGGCGTGACATCGACATCAAGCAACCTGCCTGCTGCGTCGTAGACGGCGGCATAAAGCGTGGCTGGGGCGGCGCCTGCCGACGCGGATCGTATGATCGCGAATTCCGGAGAGTATTTACCGCTTTCCACTTCAACTGCGGATTGGTATATCTGGAACCCCGGGTCAATCGATATGTCTGGCGTAAGTACACGTTCGATATCGAACCAGTTGAGGTTGCACCCGCCGTTCGCGATGTAAATTCTCAGCCTATGCTCACCGGCGGTAAGAGGTACCTGGATTGGGGCGAGCGTCGCCCAGTTTTGCCAGTCTCCCGTGTTTGTAAGCTGCGCGATCCTGCCCGTGCTAACGTTGTCCTCGAAGACTTCAAGCCTTCCGCCGTTGCCGTTATTGCCCGCGTACCTAAACGTTATGTTATAAATGCCCGTACGCGCGACGTCAACGTAATATGTCACGGAACCGCCGGTGTTCATATAACCCAGGTTCCTGCCGCCGCCCGTGTCGCTTGTACCCTCATTTTGCGGTACTTGGCCGTCTGTCGCCGCGCCCGCCTCGTTGAAGTCCTCGGCTTCTATCCTGATTCTTCCAACAGCGCGGATCGGCGTGACTTGGATTTCTAGTTCCTGAAACAGCTTCTTCGAACGGGCAGTCGTGATGACAATGTCCTTCATGTTCTCCCTTAGCTGGCTGATTGGGAGCGTACCGTTATTCACGGCTGTTACAATCGACGAAGAAGATCCGCTGGACATTTTTATATCATTTCCGGCTAGAGCTTCCCTGACGATGTTGGAGTTGTTGCCCCAGTCTGTCATAATAATGCCGCGCCATCCCCACTCGCCGTAAGTTATACCGGTCTGGAGATCCCAACGCTCCGATGTTTCGACCCCGTTGACAAAATTGTACGAAGACATTATGCAAAACGGGTTGCCTTCCTTAACGGCGATTTCAAAGCCTTTTAGATAAATCTCGCGGGCGGCCCGCTCTGTGAGTACTGAGTTCCCGGCGTCGTTGCGGGCTTGCTCCTGGTTGTTGAAGGCGTAGTGTTTGAGCGTCACGCCGACATTCCTTGATTGCACGCCCCTGGTTATTGCGGCGGCGGACTTCCCAGTTATAAGTGGATCTTCGGAATAGTATTCAAAATTGCGACCACACAAAGGGTTCCTGTGGATGTTCATGCCAGGTGCTAGCCAGATGTCGACATGGTTGAGTACCATCTCGTCGCCGACGGCTCTGCCCATCTGCTCAAGGAGCTCTTCATTCCACGTACACGCGAGCATCGTCCCGATCGGCCACGCTGTCGCGCTGTCGATGCGCAGCCCCGCCGGGCCGTCTGCGGTTTCGAGCGCCGGCATCCCGAGCCTCGCGAGTCCGCCCAATGTCCCTGTACCGCTAGGTATACCCGCTCCATGTCCGCTCGAAAGGTAACCCATTTCTTCGACTGTCATAAGGTTGACGAACGCGTCAAGGTCCTCTTCGGATATGTGGCCGTTTTCGTCTACAATATCCATAAGTTTCGGTCCGTCAAAGAGTTCCGGCGCGAATATCGAGTTTTTGGGATCTATATCGTATTTCGGTACGTACTGCGACGGGTCGTAAACATAGCCCATTACGACGGTTTTCGGCGTTAGGTACATGCTTCGAATATTTGCTGCCGACGTCGTCTTGGACACCAGTGAGAACGCGACCTCCCCCGCCGGTAACGAGACTTCATAAACCGCGCTGTTGCCGAAATCGTACCAGCCGCTGGGGACGATCCTCGGGAAGTTCACAACAAGCCCCGTATTGTTGTTGTTTACCAAGACGTCGATCGCGTTGGTTCTGTCAGCATTTCCGTTAGCGTAATCGAAAACAAGCTCATACGTACCAGCCGCGCTTACGTTGAGCGTGTAGTTGAGCCTTGTACCGGTATCGAAATTGCCGATGCACGAATCCTGTGTGCCGGGAACGTTTTCAAACGCGGCCGACCCGGTGAAAGTATATGACGTCGGTGGGAACGCCATGACCCTGGTCGCGCTTGTGGGCGAAACATTGTAATACCCATCGGGCAACCAATCAGGCCTGAGCGTAAAGTAGTTGAGGTTACCGACACTTGTTTTCGCTGAAAACTTCAGCGTCACAGCCCCAGCCGGCAGGTTGATCAGATAGACGCTGGAAAGCCTGGGATTGTACCACTGCCCGTCGCCGTCGCCATTGCCAGTTTGCTCCATCCTGATTTGTACCGGTTGGGCTATGTCGTTGACGCTCAACGTGAATGGGTCGTTTATCGCGGCACGACCGTTGGAGTAGTTGAGCTGGAACTTATAAGCCCCGGCTGTCTGCACGTTGAGCGCGTATGTCAGAACCTCGCCGTTGTTGAAAAAGGCTACTGTTGGCACGCCCGTCGCCGGGACGTCCTCCAACCTGATATTGGCGGTCGCCGTTGTATAATCGAACGCGTTTATCAGAGTCGTGCGGTCATTGAGGATGTAATTTGCCGCTGGTCTTATTTTTATTGAGCGCAGGTTCCCAGCGGACGTGGTGCTTCCTGTTACAGCGATCGTGAAGTAATGCGTTCCTTCCGTCAATGTTACCCTGTACGCTGCGCTATCGACAAAGGTGTAATACCGCAACGCCCCGGATGTTGCCGTCTGGGCTATAGCAATTGTCGAGGGATTTGTCGCAAGACGAGTTTCCGCCGGGCAATTGTCGTCAAAGAACAGGCGTATTTGGTCGTCCATCGCGGCGTTGCCGTTTGCATAGTCGATAATGACTTCATATTCGCCGCCATACTCTACATTTACTTTGTAAGTGATCTTCGAACCGCTCGTAAAACTTCCGAGACAACGTTCGCCGGAACCGTCCGGAATAAGCTCAAATGTCGTACTCCCTGTCAGGATCGCGTCGTAATAATCCGACACGGTGATTTTCGTTTGATTTGCGGGGAGAATAGTGTACACGCCACGTTCGACCCAACTGGGCCTAAATGTGAGGAAATTCAAGTATCCGTTGGGGCTGGCGTTAGCTATAAGTGTGATAACGTGCTCCCCCGCAGGCAAGCTGATCGTATATTCCGCGCTGTCAAGCGGCTGATACATAGACGATGTGCTTGTCTGGACCATAGAGATTAGAGACTTGTTAAGCGGCTCGGCTTCTTCATCCAGATACACGCTAAACGAATTGGCGATAGCCGCGTTTCCGTTGGCGTAGTTTACAGAGAAAATGTAATCCCCCGCTTGCTCGATTTTGACATTGTACCTAAGCCACGCCCCTGTTGTGAATCCTGTAACGGACGGGTTTCCCGCCGAGGATCCCGTGACATAAACGATGCCTGCGGATTTGTATGACGGCTCGTAAGCGTTGATATTCGTAACTTTGTCAGCAACAAGCGTATACTCTGGGATGGGGGGCGGAGGCCCGTTGCGCTTTGTTTCGCCGGTCACGGGATTGACAAGATAATCATAGCCTGACGGCGATGTAAGGTATTCGTGACATTCTTCGGTGACTGTGAGTTCACTAACTTCGTGGTAACCCACAAGCACTGCGTTTTTGACGGAATTGCCCACATAAATATTATAACGCCCCGGTTCGAGAACCCAACATGACTTATTGCCAGTATCGCCCCGGTCGTCATACGACGCCATATTGCTTATTGAAAAACTCAGATCAAGCGCTTGCGACCTGCCAGGTTCCAATTCACTCGTCTTTTTATAAGTCACAAGTTCTCGAGCTGGCTTATTGAGCTCTCCGTCCGGACCTTGGTAGTAGACCTGGACGACTTCCTTGCCACTAAACTTATCGCCAATGTTCGCGACAGACGCCGAAACCGTGATCTTCCCGTCATTAACCGGAACCTGTCCAAATCCGGGCGCCGTCCCGTAAAACGTCGGTGTTAGTGCCAGATTAGCGTAGCTTAGCCCATAGCCAAATTCATACGTGACTTTGCTGTAGGATGGGTCTGCTGTCGCGAAATAGCGGTATCCAACATAGATATCTTCTGCATAAAAAACATCGCCGTTGCCACCGAAAGTGCCAATTCCGCTGGCTGTCGACGACGGGTAGTAGTTGTAGTTCTCCGCAAACGTATCCGATAGTTTTCCGGATGGGTATTTATCCCCGACAAGGACGTCCGCCACGGCGTTTCCGCCTTCCATGCCCGCTTGCCACGCCAAAAGCACAGCCTTGATGTTCGGATAATCCCTAACCCACGTCATATCGACAATACCGCCTATGTTCATCACGACGATGATATTGTCAAACCCCGCGCTTATGAAATTGAGCATGCTTGTTTCGTTAGTAGATAAGTAATAGTCTCCAGCGCTGGCACTTCTGTCGCCGCCCTCGCCGGAATTGCGCGTGATCACGACGACCGCGACATCGGAAACAGCCCTGGCAGCCGTCACGTTCGCGGCGGTCACCGAATAGCTATTTCCGCCTGTTGGGTACGTAGTTTGGTTGAGTACGATCTTGCCTTCCTGGCTTTTTAAGTTCATTCCGTAGAAAATGTTTCTGGTGTACGCGACATTGACGTCGCCCGATCCTGTACCGCCTTTTATGTAGTTTCTGGATTGCCCGAAAAGTGTCACCCGCGCGCCGGCAGCGAGAGGCAACGACTGGCCTTCGTTTTTCAGAAGCACCATGCCTTCAGGGCCGATCGCGCGTGATAACTCCGGGTTACCGTCGGCAGTCGCGGCGGACACTTCGACCGGAGAAGGAAGAAGAACGAACAATACAGCAAGCGCCATAAATAGAGCAATTGATTTTTTAAACATAAATTCACCTCATAAGTATAGTATTGTTTTATTTGTAGTCGCGTTGCAGTTGCAGCCCATAGCGACGCAAATAAAGCTTTGCGGCTAGGAGCCGTGAAATCCAGGCCCATTAACGCGTTAATGCCCCCCTGCGAAAAATTATCATTTTCGCGTATCTGCACCTAATCATATTTTAACGCAAATTCCTTCCACAGTCAATGAGGCGGCACGTAGAATTTTCTTTTGTTTGTCTCTACAAGAATTGAGAATAATACAGTTGAAATATTTCACGTTTTGTATTACAATCTCAATGTTCTTTGTTTGTTTCGAAACCATCGCGAAACTTTCAT
>WRNV01000055.1 GCA_009776445.1 Oscillospiraceae bacterium
CCCGCCTTGTCGTAACGGCTGGACACGGTGATCGGCTGTGCGCCGAGGCTTGTCTTCTCAGTCGTCGATAGCAAACGCCCGTGATTATCGTATGTAAGTACCGACTGCTTGCCAATGCTGTCCGTCTGGCTTGCGGGCTGCCCCAGTTTTGTATACTCATACGTGACGGTATACGCGCTTATTGTGCTGTCCCCCGGCAAAGCCATGCCCCGAAGTTTGTTCAAGCTGTTGTATGTATATGTGGCCGTGTTGCCGTTACCGTCAGTACTCGTCAGCATGTTTCCAAGCAGGTCGTATGTATTTGTCTGCGTTAAAACCCCGCCTACTTCAATAGTGAGAATATTGCCGTTGTTGTCATATGTGAACGATGTTGCGACGCCGTTGGCGTCCGTCGAGCTTGTGGCCCTTCCTGTCCCGTCGTAAGCCGTCAGGGAGGTATACGGCAGCCCGGCGATCTGGCTTTCGGGATCCTTCGTCTTTGTTACCCTATTTTGCATGTCGTATTCATAGAGTGTCCCGTAATTCCCCTGATACCCCAGCGCGTCTTGTGATTTTATTACGTTGCCGTTGTTATCGTAGGTATACGCGCTGCTTACGACAGTTTTCCACGCTCCTGTATCGTCCTTGTATATCTGCGTCTCGCGTAGCGGGCGGCTCATCAAGTCGTATGTGTACTCTGTGCGCGGCATATTTGATATCGTTAGCGAGCTATTGTAATTTTTTGGGCTTACCTCCGCTGTTTTTCTTCCAGCTCGGTCGTATGTGAAATAGAGCACCCCATTGTTTGCGTCGGTGATTTTTAGTAAAAACCCGCGTTGGTCGTAGGAATATGACGTTTGTTTCCCAAGTTCATTTGTAGACGCTAGAATATCGCCCGCCCAGTTGTAAGTCTGCGACGTCGTTATTGTTGTGGGTGCGTTGTTCTCGTCGGTGCCGGGCCTGCTGGTTGTGAGCAGCCTATCCATAAGGTCGTATGTATATGTGGTGGTAATGCCGTTCGGGTCGGTTTCCGTCAATGTGTTTCCGTTTTTGTCGTAAGTGAGCGAAGTCGTGAGCGCCAGGCTTGTGGTGTTGTCGGCGTACCCGTATATGTCCCTGTACTGCGTCTCGATGTTCAGCGTCGCGGGTTTGTCAATGTTGTTATACGTGTAATACTCCCTGTTATAGTTAGAAGTGTCGTAATACGAACGCTTTTCCGTCATATTTCCGTTGTTGTCATACATGTATGTAGTCTTCGCCCCACCGTTAGTCGTTTCTTGTGTTAACAGCCCGTCGGCGTTATATGTATAAGCCGAAGTGATCAGCGAGCCCGCTGGAATTACACCGTTTGGCGCCGTGCCTACAGCTTGCGATTTTGTAAGTACCCTGCCTGACTTGTCGTAAGTTATCGCGGAATAGCTAAACGCTCCGGTGCTTACTGGCGACCATTGCTTGATTTGGCGGTTTAACCCGTCATAGGCGTAGTAAGTGGTATTTCCGTTCGCGTCCGTTAAGCTTGCCAATGTCCCGTTTGCGTTATACTGGCTGCTTACATGTGTAACGTCAGGCTGGTCTACCCTGATTGCCCTCCCCGCGTAATCAAACGTCGTCTTTGTAACCGCCATGTTTCCGGCGTCAAAATACTGCGTCGCCGTCATCGTCGTATTGCCGTTTGCCAATATATCATAAGCGTACGACGTCAGTGTTACGGCTGTGGAGGGCGAGGTTTCCTTAAACGTAGCGGTTTCGAGCAGGTTCATCACGTTGTATGTATATCCATAAATTGCGCCGTTTGGCATGGTTTCGGTTGTTTTATTCCCATAAATGTCGTATGTATAACTGGACGTAAAGTTGAGCGGGTCGGTTACGCTTTTCAATGCGCCGTTGGTTTCATATACATATCTGTAACCATGGCCTGTTTGGGTATACGCCGTGCTGGCACTGTTTTGGATATTCTCGGCGCTAAAAGTGGCGGCTGTATCCGCTGTTGATAGATATTGCGTCGGCATTATCTTTTGCGTTATGTTGTTCCTGAAATCAAATACAAAACGCATCACGCCGCCGTCAGGATTCACGGTCTTGAGAAGATTTCCATTCTTATCGTAATAGTAACTTGTTGTATATCCTTTAGGCGATGTTACGGATTTGAGCCATCCGAGTTTGTTGTACTGATATGTTGTGGTCTGGAGCATCGGGTTTTTTTCTGTAGCGACATACCCGTACGCGTCATATGTATACGCAGTTACACCTAGTTCCGGGTCAGTGACAGTTTTAGCAGGCCATGTATCGTCTTACCTGTTTGAGTGAGAGCCTCGGCGCCGGTGTAGTAGTCATAGACGGTTAACGCAAAGTTTGATTGTACCGCCCCGGAGCTGTATATATCCGTTCCATTTAAGGGCCGGGCTGTTTTTGTGAGCTTGATCCCGTCATCATCGTCGTCGTATTCGTAGAATGTGTATTTGCCCAGTTCGTCTTTCTCCGATAAAAGGTTATTTTTGCTGTCATATGTATACTCCCGCATGGAGCCGTCATGGTTGACCTGCCTTATTATATTCCCTTTGGCGTCGCGCTCATAATATGTTGAATTTCCATTCCGATCCGTATATACGCTGACTTCTCCGTATCTGTTTATGCCTCCGTCCAGCTTGTACTGCGTCCTCGTCTCTTTCCCCTCCGCGTCACGCTCACGGATTGGGTAGACGTCCTTGTCGTACCATGTTATGTTGACGCGCCCGCTGCTGTCAGTAGTAGTCAGTTTGCCATCGCTGTCGTTATACGCATAGGTCCTCACGTTTCCGTACCTGTCGGTGACAGCGCCTGTCCTGGGGAGCCTTTCGCCGAGTTTTGGGAGGTATGTGACGCTTTCCATAACTGTGTTATTGTTGTCTTTGACTGTATTCAAAAACCCTGTAGCGTCGCCAGTCGTATGATATGTATAGTATGTGAAGTAACCGTTTGGGTCTTTGACGGAGCTGAGCCTGTTGTTTGCATCATACGCAAATGTTACAACTCGCCCTGTTGGGTCTGTTGGATCTGTTGGGCCTGTAATAGTGCTGATCCTGTTGTTCGTATAAGATATCGTGGTAGTTCTGCCTACTTGATCGGTGACAGCCGTTACCTGCCCTGTCGAATTTACTGTTATCGTGATTTGATTCCCGTTTTTATCTTTCATCCAGTTCATATACCCGTTGCTGTCAAACCCGTATGTGTACTGATCCTTCGTGGTCAACGTGTATGTACCGTCGGTGTTTTTTACTAGCGCGCTCCGTGAGTCAAGCGCAGTGAAACTGCCGTCGGAGTTTTTCTTGAACGCACAGCCGCTCCCGTTCGGGAGATACACGATCACGTCGTTTCCGGAACTTTCGACTTTACCTTGGAATCCAAACGTCCAGCCTGGGCTTATGAGGCTCGGCCTCGTATTGAGCGAGTTGTATGTCCTTGTGAACTCTATGTTGAAACCTTGAGAAGCGTAACTCAGGTCTGTGTATGTTCGAGAGAAGTTGCCCGTGAGGTTTATCCTGTCGTCGCCGAGATGCCGGTAGTCGTTGCTTATGTTGCTGAGCGCGGTGAATTCTACAAGATTGAATATTGCGCTGATATCTCCACCGCCAATTGCATAAATCCCCTTACTTGTTATAGCGGCGGCGAAATCGTATCTGACTTTATTGGGGCCTGCCCATGTCAACCACTCGTTGAGTACAGGGCTGTACTCGAATACCATACTGATTTCGTTTGTACCATCAAAACCGCCTATAACATATAGCGAGTCTGACGCGACGACGCCAGCGTAAGCCAAAGGCCATGGCAACGAAGCTTTGGACGTATCCCATGTATTGTTCGCGGGGTCGTATATTTGCAACAAATTTGTCACCGCGCCGTTGCTTAAAAAGCCGCCGACGACGTATATTTTGCCGTCGATAACCGCAGCACGCGCGCCGATCCTTGCCGCCGGCATATTGGTACCTGTAGACCATAAGTTTGTCGTGGGGTTATATATACGCACAGTATTCACGATGCCGCCGCTTGCGTTCTTGCCTCCGAAAATATATATCAGATTATTATATGAAGCGATTGCCATGTCTGTCGTCGCTACCGGTATCGGCTCTTTTGTCGCCCATGTGTTTGTCGCGGGGTCGTATTCCTCAACGAACGTAAGCGTGCCGGTTGTGTTTGAACCTCCAATGGCGTATAGCTTTCCATTCGCGGCGGCTAAACCTAAGCCTCCGCGGGCATTAGACATGCTCTTTAGTACATTCCAGGAATCATTGTTTTGATCATATTTTTCAAGAGTGGTGAAATACACGGCCGTACTAGTGTTTCCAACTGTTACCACCGATGCCCCGCCCGAAAGGTAAATGTCATCGTTTATAACGGCTGCGCCTGATCCATACTTGGATTCATTTATGAAATCTTTATATGTCCATGCTGTGGCTGGCGGCGTATATGTGACGAGCCCTGTACTATACCCTTGGCTGTTTTGTGTAAATATATACGCTTCATTGTTCAACTCAGAAACACTTTGTAAAAGCCCATAGTAATTAAACGCGTTATAGCGTTCCCACACATTCGCGTTTTGAAGGAAGCGAAAAAAAGTAGTAGCTGTAAAACTGATTCCACTATAGCTTAAAACATACAACGCGCCGTCCAGCACGACGGGCAAGTCCCCGGGATGCGGCCCGCTTGCCGTTAGCTGGCTCCAGTTGCCTGAGCTGTCGTATTTCAGGTAGGTTGCAGATGAGTTTGTAAAAATACATAACTCATTGTCAAGTACGCAACTGTAATGTTCTGTACGTGCCGAAGGCAAGTTATTTTGTATAATGATTGTGTTTGTTTGCGGGTCATAGACCTGGACTGTTGCCGTCGCTTGCCCGCTATTGTTTTTTCCTCCCGTTATGTATATCTTCCCATTAAATAAAACCGAGGAAAGATCATACCTGGCTGAGCTTATTGTGTTTTTAGTACTCCAGATATCGGTTTGCGGGTCATATTCATAGATGTCTTTGCTTACTGAAAACACTCCGTTAACGGTTGTCGCCGTCTGCCCGCCGATCATATATATCTTGCCGTACGCGGCGGTCAAGGAAAAATACCTGGCATAAACAGGCATTGTAGAGTTCATCGTTTTCCATGTGTCGTAGGCTGAATCATATTCATATACTTTATTTGAGTTCTGGCTAACCCCTCCAACGAGTTGGCTTCCGCCGATCATGTAAAGCTTCCCGTTTAGCGATACCGTTTTATAGTTTGTCAGGGCAACGGGAGGCGCCGCTTTTTCTTTCCAACCGAGGTCCATCATCTCCATTGTTGGTATTATTCCCGTGCTGTTTCTTCCGCCAACAATATATATTTTACCATCTAAAATGTCCGCTCCCAATCCAGACCTGGCAGTTATTAAATGATTTGGATATACAAGATTGAACCCAGATACAGCAGCAATAAAATTGGCAATGTTTGCAGAGTAGAGGTTTTGTGAAAATACAGCTACTCCGCCGATAACCACAACCCTATCACTGGCAGGCACCAATACAGCGTCATTGAAATAAAAGTTGGGGGAACTATTGGTAGCTGTAACGCCGGTCGATATATCATAAACATATTCGATTGCTGAACGAACACCGCCTGTAGTTATGCCACCCTTAATATATAGCTTGTCGTTCATATACAGCGCGACATGATTTGATATTGGGTTGCTTAGGTTCGCTTTCACGGTAATTATACCTGTCGCGATATTGTACTCATAGACCGTGTTTTGCGGGGAAGACGTGTATCCGCCTACGATGTATACATGGCTTGTGCCAGGTATCAACGTCGCGGTAAACGAGCGCCTGGCTGTCATGCCTGTCACGTTAAGGGTTGTCCATGTGTTCGTAACGGGGTCATAGCTCTCGAAGCTGTTGAGCGTCCCGGATGTCCCGATACCGCCCATAACATATATCTTTCCGTTATACGCGACAGCGCCGAAATAGCTGCGCGCCGTGTTCATGCCTTGCATTGTCGTCCATGTGTCAGTTTCCGGGTCATACCTTTCCACAAGATTGGTGTAGTTGGCGGACGCTGCCGTCTGGCCGCCAATGGCATATAATTTGCCGTTAAGCGCGACTGCCTGCAGGCCGTGACGCGCCGTCCCCATGGAAGCTCTGAGCGTCACATTGTTCTCCGCGCCATATAGCTCATAATCATCTTCTTCAGGCTCTTCGTTTGGGATGACCACCGGCAGCGGCTCATCATCGGGAGCGTCGATAACATTCGTATTTGGCCCAGCCGTCGTACTGGCAGCGTAACTGGTATTCAGCATTTTTCCATCTATGATTTTATCAGCCAGCCCTGTCACGGTATCAGCAGATTCGATCAAACGCTGTTTTACATCGGGAGCGTTATACGCGCTGTACCGAGCCAGCACGAGCGCCGCCGCGCTGCTGACGAATCCCGCCGACATAGATGTCCCTGATATGCTTTGATACCCGCCGTCAAGCCATAAGCTTTGTATATTCTCTCCCGGCGCCGTTATGTCGACCGTATTCATACCGAAGTTGGAGAATCTGGAAAGTTTGTATGAATCGTCTACAGATGCGACTGATATCACATTGTCAAGCTCAACTGAAAACGCTGCCGGATATACGGGGTAGTTGTCCATGTTGTATAGGTTGTTACCAGCCGCGCATACAAACAGGCAACCACTGTTTTCGATTGCTTCCTTCAATGCCAGATTTTCAAATCGGCTGCCCCAACTACAGTTGATTATCGCCGCGCCCATGCTCTCCGCGTATGCGATGGCGTTTAGGATGTCGCTCGTATACGCGTATCCGCCTTCAAATGTTTTTATCGGCAATATTATGGCGTTCGGGGCTTGCGCGGCTATTATACCTGCGATATGCGTGCCGTGCCATTGGTCAGTGTATGTATCGGCGTCATTTACGCTGTCATCATTATTGAAGAAATCCCACCCGCAGACGTCGTCGGCGTATCCGTTGCCGTCGTCGTCAGCGCCGTTATCCGGGATTTCGCCTTGATTTATGTATAGCTGCCCGGCTAGGCCGGGATGCGTGATATCAATGCCTGTGTCCAACAGCGCGACTATAACTGTGCCGCCTTTTGCTTTGGATGCCGCCGCGCCGTTAACGGCATAGGGCTGTCCCGACGTCGGGTTTGCCGACATCGACATCATGTAGTCCGGCTGTATGTATTCGACATTGCTGCCTATTTCCGCTGCTTCCATTACCTGCCTGAAATCAGATATATTTACAGGCTCATCGATTGCGACGACAGCGAACCTGCCGCCAGATTTCGTTTCAATCCTGTCAAACGATTCTACCCGCGCAGCGCCCGGGGCGTTTTGCGCGACGTTCGCGTTAAATATTGGCACGCTGCCGTTGTTCTTGTATTTGACAATATAGCGGTCAGCCGCATATGCTTCCGATTCCATCAACAGCTCGGTTTCGTACTCTGTTTTTATTGCCTCACCCGTTTCAAGGGCGTTAGTCCTTCTGCTTGGCGGCGCTGGGGCATCAAATATATCTTCATCTAGTGAGATATTACTATCCCCTTGAAGGTCGGCGTCAAGAATGCTTTGCCACGCTTTCTGTTCTTTATATGCGGCTATGGCTGTTTGCGCCACAGGCTGGAACGACACCGCGCCCATGAATAACATCACTAACAGCGGCCATGTTACTATTCTCTTTGTTTTCCCAAACATCTCGATTCCCCAATCTTTGTTTTTAATAAGCTGGTTGTGGAGCCCTGTTGTTGGTTCGCCGCTACCCCTGGTTTTTTTGTTGGCGAAATAAAGCATTTACCCTGTGGCGCTTATTGTCGTCGTGCCTGTCGCGATAGCTTTAAATTTCAGTACCGTTATGGCGCCCTTCCATGCCTTGCCCGGCGCGATCGGTTTGTCAAGTGCCAGCGTAAAGCTGCCTGGGGTTGCTGTTGTTACTGTAATATCTGTACCCGGTATTGTGCCAACGCTTGTGTAAACGCCATATACCTGTTCCGCTATGTTTAGTAACTGAAGTTTTGCTGTGTCATAGGTAACGGTAATGCCCGATCCGGAAAATGAGGAAATGTTATCGGCTGTTAGCGCTACAAGGTATTCGCTGTTCTGTGATACGCTCAATTCAATGTCAGTGTCCGCGCTTGTCAGCGTTAATGCTGCTGTGGTATAGAGGTTCTGAAATTCGGCTTTGATTGTTACGTCGCCCTTATACGCGGATGATGCGACAGTTACCAAGCCTGTTTCTGAATCAATACTCACTCCGGAGTATGGCGATACCAAACTGTATGTGATTGGCATGTTTGTGATCGCCCGGCTACGTTCGTCATAAACCGTCGCGGGGGTTATCTTTGTCGCCGTACCGGAATTGGGTATGGCTATTGTGTAATCAGGTTGTGAAAAAAGTATGTTTCTGGCAAAGAAACTCACTTCATCCGAGCCGGCGTATTGACTTGCAAAGCTCTCCCATTTTGCTAATATTACCATCAGATCTTCGTTATCGATAAGCGCATCCATGTTCAAATCGCAGTAGGCAGCATCCGCGTAATTTGGGTCGAGCGCGTTACATCCCCAATAGTACATAACCTGAAGGGGGTCTTCGTTATCGATCCGAAAGTCATCATTGCAGTCTCCTCCCCATAAGTTGAAAATTCCGTTGTCTTCTATGCCGGGAGGGGCTAGTTCTATGGTATCAGGGTCCGTATCCGCCACCGTCACATTCATTGTCCTCACCAGATATCCAGGCTTTTTTATAACCAGCACATAGCTCCCAAGCGGTACGTCGTCGATAGTGAATTCGCCAAACCATGCATTGTTGGCTACTGGAACCGGAGTGGCGGACATACCAGCCTCAACAGGTATCATAAATGCGCGCCGGAGTTCAACAACGATTTCATGCGCCTCCAGAAACCAACTGCCAAGCCCCCAATAATCCACCGCCATTGACGACACATACCCATGTATTGACTTAGTGTCAGTGCTATGTGGCCCCCGCTTGGAAAAAGACGGCGCTCTAACGCTGCTGCGTGTTTCTCCAATGTCCGGGAAGCTCATGTTTTTGTTGATTGGCGCGTCGTCTAACGAGTATTTTGGATCCACCCGCATAGGCGTTATCCCGTCGCCAATCGGCCCGTTATCATTGCTGCCCCATACCCATAGCGATCCGCCCGGTACATATGCCAGGCTTATGCCGTCCTTTGCCGCAATCGTAATTATTCCAACTGGTCCAACGACCTGTTTCGGAATGTTTCGGCTTTCACGTGTCCCGTCGCCTAATTGTCCGTCGGTGTTATCCCCCCAAGCCCAGACGCTCCCATCGTCTTTCAACGCCAGGCAATGGTCCCTACCCGCTGCGATCATTGTTATACCGCTAAGCCCGGCTATCTGAACCGGTTCCATGCTTTCGGAGCGCAGAGCGTCCCCGAGCTGGCTATGCTCATTGCTCACCATAGCCCATACAGTGCCATCTTCTTTTAGCATGATGGCATATTGCTCGCCGAAAGCTACCTCCGCCATGTCTTCATCCGGAGAGTATTGGTTTATAGCTGATGAAATATCGATATACTCGTCCGCGCTGTCCTCAGCAATGCTGTCCTCAATAGTGTTTCCATCTTCTTCGCTTCTACGAGAGGCTGCCTGAACACCTACTGAAAACAGTATAAATATGCCCAGAATTAAACCTATTATTCTTTTGGAGGGTTGTTTCATCATTGTTCTTTGTCTGTAGGATAAACAGTATTGCGCTTATCATACTTTTCCTTTCCTCGATTTTGAGATTTCTCTTTTCACATTCTTGTGATTAGCAATTCTTTCATAATATGTATATTATTTGCGCATTTTTTTCACCGTATTATGAATAAATTATATCCTATATACTTATTTGCATCAATAATCGTTTTATATTCATAAAACAGTATAATTACGTGTGATTTGGCTATGATTTACCACAGTTTTATAAACATTCCTTACAAAATCACAAGATAGGGGACCGTCCTCTTGTGTGACCAGCAACACCTGTAAACTTTAGCGCTTTAAAGTGGAATTGTGCCAAAATGTCACAATTCCACTTTAAAGCGCTAAACACTAAAGGCTACAGCGGGTTTTGGGTTATCGGCGCAGCCCGTTTTATAGCCTAAATTGCCCAATGTAGAATATATGTATATAGACTAATTACGGAACCACACAAACCGTATAAGCGAACAGCGAACAGTTATCCTCTAACTGTCCACCGCCCACCGATAATTGTTAACTGTTAATTGTTAATTGTTAATTGTTAACTGTTAATTGCCCTCCCCCTGCGGGAACATGCTATCCATGTCTGGGAAAAAACTCCAGGGGCCGCGCGAGTATCCCGAGTCGTCATCCGGGAATTGACCGCCATAGTATGGGTCATAGCTCTCCTGCTCAGCAGGCTTGTATTCATCCAAAATGACAGTTATCGACATTTCTGTGTTTCCGCGCAGAATCTTTAGCGCCAGCTTATCCCCTGGAGATAAAGCGTTGATCACGTCTTTGAGCTCCTCTACAGTCGATACTGCCACACCGTTTGCCGATAGGACCACATCGTCAGCCTTGATTCCAGCTTTTTCCGCCGCGCCTCCGCTATTGACCGATTCTATATAAACACTCGTGCGGTCGTTGTCTTCTTGTTCTGTCGCTACCATGACGCCCATTATCGCACGTCCCTTAACGTATCCGTTCTGGATAAGTTGGCTGACGATGCCGCTCGCTTTGCTTGACGGTATTGCGAACCCCAGGCCTTCTACATCCATACCGCTGGACTTCGCGCTGACAATACCTATGACCTGTCCTTTTAAATTAAGAAGTGGTCCGCCTGAATTGCCGCTGTTGACAGCAGCGTCAGTTTGAAGCATATTGCGCGGAGTGCCGTCAATATTTATTTCGCGGTCGAGCGCGCTAATATAACCAACTGTCATGGAGTTCGCAAATTCTCCAAGCGGGTTGCCAATTGCCGCCACTTGTTCGCCGACTTGCAACGCGTCGGAATCGCCCCATGTTAAATATGACAGGTTTTTCGCGTCAATTTTCAGCACAGCAAGGTCGCTTTCAGGATCGCGGCCTACCAACTCAGCCGGATAATCCTTCCCATCATGGAGCAGTACGGAGATGCTGCTGGCATTTTCAATAACGTGGTTGTTTGTGGCTATATAGCCATCCTCAGAAATAATGAAGCCCGAACCTGCGGCTGGGAGCGTTACTGTGCGACCAAAAGCGTTGCGTCCTGTCGTCTCGGTCGATATGGCTACTACTGCTGGGTTTGCGCCGGCAAACAATTCTGTCAACGAAAGCGTCTTACCGTTAGGGTTAACGCTGCCCAGCGGGTTAAGGCTATATTCGCTATCGCTTATATCGTTGATAACTCCGCTGTTGCCTACATCAATATCACTTATATCGTTTTTGTTGTTACTTTTTTCGGCATTGCCGCTGCTGCTGCTCCCAATACTGTCCGCGACGGGGCTGTACGCTTGAGTGGACTCGATGCCGACTGGCAATGTTGAATTATTGCGCCCTTCGGTTATTATCGCCCCGACATAACCGCTTCCAAGCATCAGCATCATACAAAGTATTACTGCGGCAGCCGCTCTCATCGCCGGTCGGCGCTTCTTCGCTCTCCTTTTGGGGATTTCAGTCAGCCCGACGGCAGATGTGTTGTAAAATCCCGCGTTATGGGTAAACTCCGTGTTAGCGGCTACAACCGCTTGCTGTCCAGTCGCGCCTACCTCTTTTTCATATGCGCTACGGTTTTCAAAAAACACTTGATCCTTTTCATTGTACATCATTGCTCATGTTCTCCTTTCACATCCGTTTACTTTTAACGGTGATTCTGCGAAGAGATTATCACGTATATTTGAAAATACAATGAATAATATTTGAAGTTTTACTGAACACACAAATTGTTTACAAATACGTTGACAACATAATAGAGGATTCTCAGCGACAAAAAATGTCCAAATAAATCGTTCCTCTATGCAATATTATTAGGTATTTTGACATTGATTTTTCTTTGCAAGGGGAGTAGAGTAATGCACGGCTTAAACGCCTCAATAATATAGGTCCTTGATTTTTACTGTCGCTAGAACTGTCGCTGATATCTATTGTTAACGATTTTACCAACAATAATCGGAAAGGACGCGGCGCTTTGCTTGGGTTCTTTATAGGCGCGGCTTCGGGCGTCATCCAGTTCTGGCTGCTCTCAAGATTTACTGGAGCCGTCACAAGCAGCCAGGTTCAGTTTAATAAAAGGTTTATTCTTCTCGCGGTATCCCAAATTCTTTTCCCAATGGTAATTCTAGCGTGTTGCGCGCTTTTGCTTCGCCAAAGCCTTCTATGGACAGGCGTCAGCATGGCCGCCTCGCTTATTATTTGCGCGATCGCACGGTTCTTATCCACTTTTTTACAGCATGGTAGGTGAGTCGCTTTGCTAAATTGGATATTGCTTTTCATCTCTGTTTTAATAATGGCGACCGGATACTTGTGGCGCCGTAAGATAGCCGTGAGTATAGCCGCCACCGCCCAAACGCCCGCGCCAACGTCCGCATCAGCACCCGCGCCAACGCAGACACCAGCACCAACAAAAAAGCAAAAACGCGTAAGGCTGCTCGCGACTGCCGTCACCCTTGTAGGCGCATATATATTCGTCACACGGCTTATCCACATAATATTCAACCCCAAAGACAGTCATACCTTTGAATTTTCAATGTGGCCCGAGCGCGTCGATGTTTTTGGAGTCAGCTTGAGCGTGACTATCATCTACACATGGTTCGCGATGGTAATCCTCGTATGTGTCGCGTTGCTATTGCGTTTTACCGTCTTGAGGCACTTCGAGGAACTGCCCGGTGGCGCGCAGAACATGCTTGAGACGATCGTCGAAACTGTCGGAAAGTACACAGGCGATTTGGCTCATGGGACTGGAGAATTTCTTTGTTCTTATATACTTACAATTATCGTGCTGATGATGGCAAGCGCGTTTCTGGAGCTTTTTAGGCTCCGCCCGCCGACAGCGGATATCACAATGACGTTTTCGCTCGCCTTTATGACGTTTATAATGATAAATGGCTATGGCATCAAGAAAAAGGGCGTGATTGGGAGATTACGGACGCTAGCTTCTCCAACGCCAGCTGTGTTTTTGTTCAGGCTCATTGCTGAACTGGCTATCCCCGTATCCATGGCGTGCCGCCTGTTCGGCAATATGCTCGGTGGGATGATCGTCGTAGATTTGCTCTACATGGCGCTCGGAAGCAACGCTGTTGGCATCCCCAGCGTAGCCGGCTTATATTTCAATGTCGCCCATCCAATGATGCAAACTTTCATATTTGTCACATTGACGCTGACCTTTATCAATGAAGCGATTGAGTAATAAAAAACATATCATGGGAGGTTTTTAAAATGATATTTATCGGAGTGCCTTTATGCCTGATATCATGTGTCGTGGCAGCAGCAGCAATGGGTTTTGCCACATCCAAAGCGGTCGATGCGGTCGCCCGGCAACCGGAAGCTTCAGGCAAGATCAACGCGATATTGCTGCTTGGCCTCGCTCTGACCGAATCGGCGGCAATTTACGGCTTTGTAGCCGCGCTTATCATGATGCTGACGCAAGGATAAGTTTCACTCGTGGCCACATAGAAACAAACTGCCGTTAGGGGGTATTTGTTATGGAATTTCATCCTTTGGATGTGATTATCAGCCTTATCAACATCACTGTTCTGGTTATATTGTTGCGTCTTATCCTCTGGAAACATATATACAATTTCCTATCCAAGCGTGAACAGCGCGTGCGTTCGGAGTTTGAAAGCATTGAAAAGCGACGCCTTGACGCAGACGCGCTTAGGGTCGAATATGAAGAAAAGCTTGAGAGCCTCGACGCGACTCAGCGGGATCAGATGCGCGAAAGCCAGATCAAAGCATCGGCGGAAGCGGAAGAAATTCTTAACGAAGCCCGCGACAAGGCAAAAACCATGATGGACGACGCTCGCGAGCGTATTGCCGAGGAAAAGGAGCGAGCTATTGTCGACGCCCGCAACGAGGTTGCTCAGCTCGCTACCGATATGGCTGCGCGCATACTCAAGCGCGAAGTTTCCTCTGAGGATAGTATAGTCGCTGTCAACGATTTTTTCTCCTAAACGAGGTACGTAATGGATAGACCAATTCTTATTGTCGCTTCAAAAATCAGCGACGGTTTGTATGCTTCGATCCGCGAAGGTTTCGAACGCAAGCTTGGCGTCATCCCAGATTTTGAAGTGATAGAAGACGAAAAAATCACCGGTGGTTTCATCGCAATTATCGATGGCAAGGTTTACGACGCAAGTTTCTCATCAAGGCTCAACGAACTTGGACGGCAGATGGCTGATATCAGCGGGCAGGAGCGCGCGACCGAATCCACGTTCTCAGCGGTCGGCGCCTTTCTGCGACAGAGAGAGGAATCCTCCGACGACAGCCCGCTCGTCTATGAGTACGGCGTCGTGCAAAGCTACAGTGACGACATCGTCCGGGTAGCCGGTCTGTCGGAATGCCATTATGGGGAACTTCTGACATTTGATGGCGGAGCGACGGGCATTGCTCTCGACCTCTACCTTGGCGGAGTTGGCGCGGCGCTTCTTGGAGGCGAGCTGCTAACGTCCGGTCTTGTCCACGCTTCTGGGCGTATTGCCGAGGTCTACGTGGGCGACGAACTGCTCGGTCGCGTGATCGACCCGTTGGGCAACCCGCTAGATGGCGCCGAGCTTAAATGTCGAAAGCGCCGCCCCATTGAGTCTCCAGCGCCTTCTATCATGCAGCGCTCCCCGGTTAATACTCCGCTTGAAACAGGCATACTGATCATCGATAGCATGATCCCGGTAGGGCGCGGTCAACGCGAGCTCATTATAGGGGACAGGCAGACAGGAAAAACTTCTATCGCACTGTCAGCTATAATGAATCAGCGCGGGAACGGCGTCGTATGCGTCTACTGCGCCATAGGCCAGAAGACGTCGACGGTATCCGGGCTTGTCCATACCCTTGAAAGTTCCGGCGCGTTGGAGCATACCGTGGTAGTCTCAGCGTTTAGCAGCGATACTGCCGCGATGCAGTATATCGCTCCATACGCCGCGTGCGCTATCGCGGAGGAGTTTATGTACAGCGGGCGGGACGTGCTAATAATCTACGATGATTTGTCCAAGCACGCAGTCGCGTACAGGACAATGTCGCTGCTCCTGCGCCGCCCATCCGGTCGCGAGGCATATCCCGGCGACGTGTTTTACCTACATAGCCGCTTACTTGAGCGCGCGGCAAAACTATCCCCGGAGTTTGGCGGAGGGTCTATGACCGCGCTCCCAATAATTGAGACTATGGCTGGCGATATCTCGGCATACATACCCACAAATGTGATATCGATCACAGATGGCCAGATCTACCTGGAAACCGAAATGTTCAACGCCGGGATGCGCCCTGCCGTTAATGTTGGGTTGTCTGTTTCGCGCGTTGGCCATGCGGCGCAGCACAGGGCGATGCGCGACGTGTCCGGGACACTGCGGCTCGATGTCGCGCAATATAAAGATATGGCTGTTTTCGCTCAGTTCGGCGCCGATATTGACACCACAACCTCCGCTTTGCTACGACGAGGCGAGCGTCTCATGCAACTGCTAGTGCAACCAGTCGCGCAAAACTATAGGCTTTCCGACCAGGTGTTCCTACTGTTGGCAGCTGAAAACAACCTATTCGAACGTTATAGCCAGCATGACGTCCGCGCCGCCGCAGCGCGGCTTCTCCAATTTCTGGAAACAAACGCCAGCGTTATTGTCAGGAGCGTCAACACTACAGGGAGACTGACAGAAAACGACAGGTTCGACCTTTTGGGCCTGTTTGGGCGTTTCTCGGATGAGGACGGAGGCGGCGATGCAACAACCTAATAAAATACGTCACCATATTAATGCCATTGAGCAAACAAGCAAGATAACCAGCGCGATGGAATTGATTTCCTCCAACAGGATGCGGCAGGTAATGAAGCATATCGAGCACAACCGCCGTTACTTTGCATATATCCGCCGAACTATGAAAGAACTGCTGATATCGTCCCAAAACGTTTCGCACCCGTTTTTTGCCGAAAGGCCGCGCAACCTTGTCACATATGTGGTAATCTCAGGCGATAAAGGCCTTTGCGGTTCCTATAACTCAACTGTTTTAAATTTCGCTATGGAACATATAAAGGCGACCCCGGGCGCGAGCCTTATAACACTCGGACACACTGCAGAAGCCTTTTTTCACTCGCGTGGCATGACCCCCGACATCAATTTTCTTGGCATCGTCCAAGACCCAACGCTAGCCAGGGCGCGAGAAGTCGCTGGAGAATTGACTGATCTTTACGAAAAACAACTTACAGACGAGATTCGCATTGTTTTCACCTCATTTTATGGTGAAATAAAAGGGCAACCTGTCGAGATTCGTCTGCTGCCAATAAAGCTATTTGACTACGAGGATATAATAGATGCTGAGGCTCTCAACGAGATCATCTATCATCCCTCGGCGCAGACCGTACTCGATATGATGGTCCCGCAGTATATTATAGGAGTTGTGTTCGGAGTCATGGTTCAGGCATATGCCAGCGAGCATTACGCGCGCATGACCGCGATGCATTCAGCGACGTCGAACGCGCGAGAAATGATAAGCGGCCTTCAGACTATGTACAACCTGGCGCGTCAAAGCGCCATTACAAACGAGATCGCTGAAATAACCAGCGGCGCGGAACTACTGAGAGGTGAGCAGTCGCATGACGGAGAATATCAACAGCAACAGCAACAGCAATAGCGGTAGCGGTAGCGGTACCAATAGCAGCGGTAGCGGTAATGATTGCGGCACGATCATTAAGATCAGCGGTCCTGTCATCGACATCAACTTCGAGCGTGGTGCCGGCGAGCCTAAGCTGCATGATTTGCTCGTCACCGCCAATGACCGCCACATGGAGGTTTCAGCGAATATCTCGCCTGGCGTTGTTCGCGCGATCGCGCTTGACGCTGCCGATGGGCTGTGCTGCGGTACGCAGGTCAGTTCCGTTGGACACGCCATACGCGTCCCTGTCGGAGTAGGAGTGCTCGGGCGCGTCATTGATGTGCTTGGACGCCCGATAGACAATGGACCGCCGATCGAAGACGCGCCTTTATGGGATATCCACCGACCGCCGCCGAAGTTTTCTGACCTTACCCCGGTTACAGAGTTTTTCGAAACTGGCATCAAAGTCATCGACCTGCTGACACCGTACTCAAAAGGCGGGAAGATCGGCCTGTTTGGCGGCGCAGGCGTCGGCAAGACAACGCTGATAATGGAGCTTATTTACAATATCGCGACTGTTCACGGCGGTTACTCGGTCTTCGCCGGCGTCGGGGAACGTATTCGCGAGGGGGCGGAACTAATCCGTGATATGAAGGCCTCCGGCTCCATAAAAAAAACGTCGCTCGTTTTCGGTCAGATGAACGAACCGCCCGGTTCCCGTATGAGGGCTGGGCTGGCAGGCCTCACGATGGCTGAGTACTTCCGCGACGTTATGAACCGCGATGTACTGTTGTTCGTGGATAATATTTACCGTTACGTGCAAGCGGGTAATGAGGTTTCAGCCCTACTTGGCAGGATGCCCTCGGCAGTCGGTTACCAGCCGACGCTCGCAGGCGAACTCGGGGCGTTCCAAGAACGCATCGTGTCGACAAAGAGCGGCTCAATCACATCTGTGCAGGCGATTTACGTACCGGCAGACGACTTGACCGACCCCGCGCCGGCTACTATCTTCTCACACCTTGACGCGACGACCGTCCTATCGCGCTCTATCGCCGAAATAGGTATATACCCCGCCGTTTCACCGCTTGAGTCAAGTTCGCGGATTCTCGATCAGAACATTATCGGAAAAGAGCACTATGACACAGCCCAGGGAACACTGGCTTGTCTCAACAGGTATAGGGAATTGCGCGATATCATCGCGATATTGGGTATGGACGAAATAAGCCTTGAGGACCGCAAAACTGTTTACCGCGCGCGCAGGATCCAGCAGTTCCTGTCCCAGCCGTTCTCCGTAGCGGAAACGTTTACTGGCATGAAAGGACGGTTTGTGCCGCTTAAGGACACGATCCGCTCATTTGCCGCGATCCTTGCCGGTGATGCCGATAATCTGCCTGAAGCGGCGTTCTTTATGGTCGGAGATATTGACGATGTTTACGAAAAGGCTAAAAACCTTTAACGCCGACTAAGCGGCGGCTTGAAGGGCAAGACTTAGTTAACATAAGGTGGTTTGCTGGTATATGGCAAAACTATTCAACTTAAAAATATTAACGCCTGAGCGCGAGTTTTTCGACGGCGACGTAGAAGCGGTGACAGCGAGCGCCCCTGACGGGAAGGTCACGGTTCTAGCCGACCACGCCGCGTTCATAATGCCTGTTAGCGTTGGCGTGATAAGTATAAAGAGGGATGGCGCCTGGGCGGACTCTATAAATTCCGAGGGATTTATGGAGGTTCACCACGAGGGTGTGCTGATATTCGTGCAGGCTTGCGAGCACCCGGACGAAATCGACGCGCGCAGAGCCGAGGAGGCCCGACGGCGCGCGGACGAGCGGTTGCGTCAGAAGCAAAGCATGAGTGAATACAGGCAGTCGAAGATTGCCCTTGCCCGCGCGATGGCGAGGTTGAGCGCGTCTCAAAGGCATAAACACTGAGGATAAAAAAGTAACTGCTGAGATACTTAAAGTATTTCAGCAGTTACTTTGTGTTGGCGAAGACCTATTTTCCCGGGCCGTCTCCAGCCAAGTATCGTCGGCACTGATGAGCTTAACTTCCGTGTTCGGAATGGGAACGGGTGGATCCTCA
>WRNV01000056.1 GCA_009776445.1 Oscillospiraceae bacterium
TCAAATTCATAATTGCGGTTCAAGACCGCGCAAGGAGGAAGGGAAAAATGAAGCAAAAACCACGCAAAATCCTATCGGTACTGTTGGCGCTAATCATGATGGTGAGCCTAACAGCATTCGCGACGCTGACAGCAAGCGCCGAGCCGGAGACGCTGGCGGAATGGATCGCCACATCGACAATGGGCACGGCGGCGACGCACACAGCCACGACCGGAACTGGGACGCTCTCCCAATCCAGAAACTCAAGCATCGCATGGAGCTCGTCCGCGTATGGCGCGCAGGACGCAAACGCTTGGCTATGGAGCACGGAAGGCGGATACTGGCAGTTGTCCGGAATTTCGACAACCGGGTATACGCAGCTATCCATTAAGCTCAATGCGAGGAGTTCAGGCACAGGACCCAGGGACTTCAAAGTCTATTACAGCGCAGACGGGACGACATACCTGCCGGCGACGTCCAGCGAAGTTGACTATACCGCCGGAAACGCAGCGTGGAACAACAACAACATCGTCGCGATCCCAACCGGCGCCGACGACTGCGCAGCATTAACAATACGCCTTGTCAACGCAACCAACATATCGGCGCGCGCGGGAACCGGGACATATTCAGCGACCGAAGCAATCGCCGGCGGCGGCACCAGCCAGGTTCAAAACGTAACCATCCCCGGCTCCGCCATCGGCAGCGGCGACAACAATGTCGCGACTCCGACCGCGAACCCGCCGGGCGGATCGACCGTCTCGGACGGCGCGACGGTGACATTAAGCACCGCGACAGCCGACGCCAGCATATTCTACACGCTTGACGGCGCCACGCCAACAGAAGCCTCGACACTTTACAGCGGCCCCATCACGCTCAGTTTCGGCGCGCAATCAAGCGTGACCATCAAGGCGATCGCCGTCAAGGCAGGCTTAGATAACAGCAATGTCGCAACATTCACGTACAGCAAAACAGCGCCGACAAGCATCTCCTCAGCCAGAGCCCAGATACCTTCATCCGGTAACGGGCCGACCGTGACCGTTACCGGCGTTGTGACATACCGCTACAATACGACAGGCCTTCATATCCAAGACGGTACGGGCGAAAACGACGGCATATACGTATATATCCCCGGCGCGAGCCTCGTGGCTGCCGACTGGGTGGGCAAAGAAATCACGGTGACAGGATTTCTGCTCTACTACAACGGGCTTCCTGAGATTCAGACCACATTGGCGGATATTACTACAAACGGCGTAGGCGCTTTCACCTACAAAACCGTTACCTTGGCTGAGATAGCCGACGGCAAGTACAAATGCATGGCGGTTAAAGTTGAGGATGTACAACTGACCGCGAGAAACGCCGCGACGACGCTGCAAAACCACACTATATCCAGAGACGGCGCGAGCGTAATTCTCAGAACAGCACTACCAAGCAGTTTCGCGCAAGACGATTGGATCACAATCAACAAAGGCTATGTATATGTTTATCAAAACGCCGCGCAAATAATGTGCGACGATGTGCCTGATATAGTTCCAGGAACCGAACCGCCCCCGATCGAAACTCCGGACATCGACGGTTCAGGTACGATAGCCCAGTGGAATATTTCCGGCATTACCGGCAGCGTCACAAGCATAAACGCGACAGGCGGCGACTTTATGCCAATTTCGTCCTTGCAGTTTATAAAGAATGTGAGCGGCGTGGCGACGCCTCAAAGCCTCAATTTCAGCTCCGGCGGCGCGAATCTGAGCGGTTTGAACGGATCGGCGAACAATGCGTGGTGGCTCGTCGAATTATCCAGCCAAGGGTTCGCGAACATCGAAGTGTCGTGGAACATGCGCTCCTCGGCGACAGGTCCGCGCGACTTTAAGCTGCAGTACAGCGTGGACGGCGTCAACTGGGTCGACGCCAACAACCCGTCCGTTGTCGTGCCGTCAGCGTTGGCGATCGGCAACACGGAATATACAAAAACCCTACCGGCGGGAGCTGACAATCAGACCTCGCTCTATTTGCGCTGGCTCATGACAAGTGAAACCGCAGCCAACGGCGGCGTGATAGGCTCCGGAGGAACGCACCAAATAAACTACATAAACGTCAACGGCGACTATATCCTCCTCGCGAATCAGTTGCACCGCCCGCTCGTTGATACCGGTAGCGGCGCCGTTCCCGTCGGGAAGGTCATCGCGTTCACACCCGGCTCAGTTGACGACGCGGACGCGCCCGGATACGCCGTCCTGATCAGTGCGGATAATGGCGCCACATGGAACGCGGCGGTTGGGAACCAATACACAATAGCATCGCTGCCCTTGACGCTCATAGTAAAAGCTATAGCGACCGGCAAAACCGACAGCCGTGAGACGACATACGAGTATACTCACGCGAAGCTACCGATGGTCTCAGCCAGCAGAAATTCCGGAGCTGTGATCCCGGGCGCGACAATTAGGCTTGAAAACGAGTTCCCAGAAGCGACGATCAAATACACAATCAACGGAGGCGCGGCTCAGACATATACGGAAGCGCTGACGCTTGAGGAAGCCTTATTCGTAGGCGATCCCGCGAAGCTGACTATTGAGGCGTGGGCTGAAGGGCCGGGCTACTTGACCGGCGATAGTACTACCTTCATATATACCGTGGCTGTGACCGGCGGCGAGCGAGTCTATTTTGGACAACTACACTCGCATACCACAAATTCGGACGGAATAGGCAGCCTGGTCGAAGCGTTCGATTACGCGAAAAATGTCGCCGCTCTCGACTTCTTTGCCGTTACAGACCATAGCAACAGTTTTGATGAAACCGGCGCGAACAGCGACAACCCGGCGAATATCAACCTCGACACCTACAATGTGGGCAGCGCGAAATGGCAAGCTGGCATTGCCGCCGCGAACGACGCGCGGACAGCGGACTTCATCAGCGTATACGGCTACGAAATGACGTGGTCGGGCGGACCCGGGCATATGAACACATTCAACACAGGAGGCTTTGTCAGCAGAAATAACGCAATTCTCAACGGCAAAGCTAATGACTCGGGGATGAGGGCGTATTACGAGCTACTTACGAGGATGCCCAATTCGATATCCATGTTCAACCACCCCGGCACAACATTCGGAAACTTCAACAACTTCGGCTATTATGACCCGGTACTGGATCAGCGCGTCACGCTCGTCGAAGTGGGCAATGGCGAGGGCGAGATAGGCTCAGGCGGATACTTCCGATCGTACGAACAGTACACGCTCGCGCTGGATAAGGGCTGGCATCTCGCGCCGACAAATGACCAGGATAACCACCTCGGCAAATGGGGCAACTCAAACACCGCCCGCACAGCCATTTGGACGAATGATTTGTCCGTAGAGGGGCTGTACCAGGCATTGCGTGATATGCGGGTATATGCCACAGAGGTCGCCGACCTTGAAATCGTGTACAAAGTCAACGGGCAGCCGCTTGGAACCATCATCGACGTTGTGCCGCAGACGGCCAACTTTACAGCGGAAATTAAGAATCCGACGGCAGGGAATAGCATCAAATCGGTGGCTCTCATTACAAATGGCGGCGTTGAGATATTAAGAGACACGCCTGATACGCAAAATTACGACTACAACAAAACGATCACAAGCCCCGCAGCCGGTTACTACTACCTGCGCGTGGTGGTTGCAACGCCACAGGGCGACCGCTACGCTGTTACTGCGCCCGTATGGCTCGGACAGGGCAAAGCGGCGGGCTTTGTGGAAGTAACAAAGAGTTCCGTCATGCCGGTCACTGGAGAGAGCCTGACGCTTACGGCAAGCCTTTTCAATAACGAGAGCAAACCGGCGACGCTGATGTCACTGGAGTTTAAAGAGCGGACTGGCGGCGTTCTTGGCTCGTTTACCGACTTGAACTTAGCCATCGACCCGGCTGGCGAAGTGTCGCGCTCCTTGACATACATCCCAACGGCAGAGGGGAATGCAGCTGTGACAGTCACGGCTGTCGTCAAGTTTGCCGATGATAGCGAACTGAGCTACACATACGACATATCGTACGAAATCTGGGACGCGGACAAACTGGTATACATTGGCGTGGACGCTTCCCATTACAATGAATATGTCGATGGGAACTACAAAGACAACATGGCAAACTTCACAGAAATCGCGGCTGAATATGGCGTCAGAGTCAACATACTGTGGACAAGCCAAGAGCTCATCGATGCCTGCGCAAACGTAAAATACCAAGCGATGATCCTGACGGCGCCCAGCAGGAGGGTAGATCCTGCAGCCATGAACCCCACAACCGGGCAGATCTACGGCGCGCACCGGTCTTACTCGCAATCCGAACTGAACGCACTAGCGCAATTCGCGCAGAGAGGCGGCGTGGCGGTTCTGACGGGATGGAGCAATGTTTACGAGAATTATAACTATAATTCCGGCATGGCTCTCGACGAACACATGGCTTCGCAGCAAAACAAGGTGCTCTCGGCTCTCGGCTCGACATTGCGCCTGTCAGACGACGCAGCAACCGATCCTCTACAATGGTCGTCCGCGACAGACCCGTATAGGCTGTATTTGACCGACNCTTATGGNTCATATAACTGGGCNAGCCCNCTGCTCAAAGGCGTAGACGNGTCCCAGATATTCAGCCAATACGGCGGATCGACGATATACACCGTCGCCGCGTCTGACAAAGGCNTATGGAACGCCGNGCCTTCAGCGAGCATTCCTGAGACTGTGATCCCGGCGGTAACGCTGTCGGAAAGCGGCGCTTCTGAAAATCGCGAGACGGCGACGATAGGCGTCGGAAACACCAACTATAGGACCGACTACACAAAATATGGCGGCAAGTTCATGGCATTGGCGTCGGAGATCGTGGATCATGGAAACGGCGTGACTTCGCAGGTCATAGCAGCTGGCGGCGCGTTCATGTCGAACTTCGAAGTCAAGATAGAAATGGAGAACGCCGCGACGCTCCAGTACAGCAACTACAACATAGCCCTCAATCTGATCGCGGCGGTAGCGCCCGAACCCGAAGTGACGGACATTGCGGTTGCTAAAACTCTCCCAGAGGATACGCGGGTCGTTATCGAAGGCATCGCCACAAGCAACGTTTACTCCGGGAACAGCGAGATAAACACCGGTTTCTTCGACTGCATATACGTCCAGGACGACACAGGCGGAATAAACATCTTCCCGGTGTCCTCCGGCGTAATCGAAGGACAGAAGATCCGCGTCACCGGTACGTTGAGCGCGTATCAGGGAGAGACACAGATAGCTGTCACGAAGGTAGATGTTCTAGACGCAAGCATAAACAGTGTCGCGCCTGAGACTATGACGACGCAGACCGCGATGGCGCCTGAAAACACCGGGTCGCTGATCAAAATCGAGGGCATCGTATCGGATGTCATCAATACGGGCGGCATGATAAGCCAGTTCACCGTCACCGACTCGTCGGGGGTTGGGGCGCTCGTCTTCATCAATGCTTACATCACGAACACTGTCGACCTGTCATTTGTGAAAGACGGCGCGAAGGTCAGCGTGACAGGACTTGCGTCGGTCGGCGAAAACAATTCCAGCAGCGATCATTTGCCGCGAATCAGGGTGCGCGACCGCAATGAAATCACGCTTATTTCTCAAGTGGTAACATCGGTTAAGATCGACGCGCCAGCGCAAGTTACGGTATTGCGTATGAGCAAATATACTTTCCCAATAACTTTGAACCCAGGCGCTACCAGTGAAGGCATTGTCTGGTCGGTCGTCCCCTCGGGACTCGCGTCCGTAAATGCAGCCACTGGCGAGGTCATAACCCAAAACAAGACGGGAACAGTAATGCTGACAGCCACCGACACTGCGAGCGGCCTGAGTAGCAGCATCGTTCTAAGGATCATCTAGTAACATCTGTGAAAGTTGTATTATTCAAGCTATAACGAATTCTTCCAAAGGGCTGTTGAATTATCCGTAGTATTTCAACAGCCCTTACAACGCCTTGGTTGACTTTACTGTGGTAATCTGGTATAACTAGGTAAAAGACGTGGTTATATGCCATAAATCAGGAGGTAATATAAATGTCAATAAAAAAAGTGATGATTATTGTTCTGTGCGGGATACTCGTTTTCGCCACATTAGCGGGATGTGCCGGCGAAGGCGTCGGGAGTTCTACATTGGATCTCAACGCGCCTGGGGATGGCGAACCGGAGGCAGCCCCGACAGCGATACCGGAATCGCCAACACCGGAAACCTCGAATCCTGAAAAAGAAAATACATCAAAAGAAAAAACGGAGGAGTCAGATATGAATACTATTCAAGCTACTATAACCATGGAAGATGGCGGAATCATTGTTCTAGAACTCTATGAGGATATTGCGCCGCAATCGGTGCGAAATTTCGTGTCGCTTGCGCGCCAAGGCTATTATGACGGGCTGAAATTCCATCGTATCATAAAGGGTTTCATGATACAAGGCGGCTGCCCAAAAGGTAACGGCACAGGCGGGCCAGGTTATTCCATATTTGGCGAATTCTCGCAAAACGGCTGGGAAAATAACCTAAGCCATAAAAGAGGCGTTGTATCTATGGCCCGCTCCAATATGCCCGATTCGGCAGGATCGCAGTTTTTCATCGTACACAAGGACTCGACGTTCCTTGACGGAGCGTATGCCGCGTTTGGAAAAGTAACGAGCGGTATGGACGTAGTTGATAAGCTCGCGGATACTCCCGTTTCCGGTGATAATGGCGAGGTAGCGGCAAATAACATGCCGGTTATCAAGACAATTACAATAGACACCGACGTAGAACTCCCCGAACCCAACAAACTCTAAAAAAGCCCTTCTTATAGAGTTATTAACAGTTAACAGTTAACTATCAATTGTTAACTGTTAATTGTTAATTGTTGAAGCATTCCAATTTCGATGCGCTTTCCTATTAGTTCCTATTAGTCTATCATACCAACTCGATAATCCCCATTTCAGCGGCGTCGCCTCGACGAGGACCTGTTTTGGTGATACGCGTATAGCCGCCGTTGCGCTCCGAGTATCCTGGCGCTGTCTCGGAAAACACCTTAGTAACAACATCCTCACGAGTAATAAACGCGAGGGCTTGACGCCGCGACGCCAGAGTACCCTTTTTGCCAAGCGTGATCATTTTCTCGGCCATAGGCGCTATCTCTTTGCATCGCGTAACTGTGGTTTCCATTCTCCCCTTATCAAGGAAATCGGTGACCATCTGCCGCAGCATCGCCCTGCGCTGCGCTGTCGGCCTGCCGAGCTTGCGTGTCCCGGGCATTGTTATTTCCTCCTTCTCTAACTTTCCTCTATTTTCAAGGACAGACCCATCATAGCGAGTTTATGGATTACTTCTTCCAAGGACTTACGTCCAAGATTCCTGACTTTGATCATATCTTCTTCCGTTTTTGATATAAGATCCTCGACCGTGTTGATGTTCGCACGTTTTAAGCAATTGAAGCTGCGGACCGAAAGGTCGAGTTCTTCGATAGTCATTTCAAGAACCTTATCCCTTAGCGTTTCCGCTTTCTCCACAACTGTCAGCTTGCTGCTGATGTTATCAGACAGATTTGTAAACAGCGTGAAATGGTCGCAAAGGATCTTCGCCCCAAGCGATACGGCGTCTCGCGCCGCGATCGTCTTGTCCGTCCACACCTCGATCGTGAGCTTGTCGAAATCCGTCACATTCCCGACGCGTGTATTCTCAACGGTGTAATTTACTTTGTGAACTGGCGTATAAATGGAGTCTATCGGGATCACGCCAATAACCGGCTGTTGCAGTTTGTTCCTTTCAGCGGACATATACCCGCGCCCGTGATCGATTGTAAGTTCCATGCTCAGTGATGCGTCCGGATTTAACGTAGCTATATGCAGTTCAGGGTTTAGTATCTCCACCTCGCCGTCCGGTTTGATATCCCCGGCAGTAACAACCCCCTCGCCCGACGCTTCGATATAGACTGTTTTTGCTCTTTGCGCATGCAGTTTAGCGACGATGCCCTTTATATTCAGTATGATTTCCGTGACGTCCTCCTTGACGCCCGGAATCGTTGAAAACTCATGTTGTATCCCGGCAATTTTAACTGTTGTAACAGCCGTGCCCGGGAGGGACGAAAGCAGGATCCTACGCAACGAATTTCCGAGTGTTGTGCCATATCCGCGCTCAAGCGGTTCTACTACGTATTTACCGTATGACTCGTCACCAGGCGTTTCGATGCACTCAATGCGAGGCCGTTCGATTTCAATCATGAAATACCCTCCTTCAATTTTAATCGGTCCGCTAGAATATGAGGGCCAGAACCTGTTGCCACAGCGGTAAACCCAGGTTCTTAATTATTTGGAATAAAGCTCGACTATCAGTTGTTCCTCGATTGGGATATCTATATCCTCTCTTAAAGGGGTAGCAACAACTTTCGCGATAAGGGCGTTGGCGTCGTATTCCAGCCACTTGGGCGGCTGTCTGGACGCGTTTGCCTCGATTACCCCTTTGATTTTGTCGAGACTCCGGCTTTTTTCCTTAATCGATACGATCATGCCCGGCTTAAGCAGAAAAGATGGGATATTTACTTTTTTACCATTGACAAGAAAGTGCCCGTGCTGGACAAGCTGCCTCGCCTCCGCGCGGCTCATGGCAAAACCCAACCTGTAGACAGCGTTATCAAGGCGCGTCTCAAGCAGAGCCAACAGGACTTCGCCTGTTTTGCCTTTTCGCTTGATAGCCAGGTTATAATAGTTCCTGAATTGGTTTTCCAATATACCGTAATACCTTCTTGCTTTTTGCTTTTCACGCAACTGCAAACCATACTCGGACGTTTTAGCGCGCCCTTGACCATGCTGTCCCGGGGGATACGGCCTGCGGTCGGCGGCGCATTTATCTGTGTAGCATCTGTCTCCTTTGAGGAAAAGCTTTTGCCCCTCCCTGCGGCAAAGACGGCACACCGCGTCGGTATATCTAGCCATATATTATGTCCCTCCTTAAACTCTGCGCCTTTTTGGCGGGCGGCAACCGTTATGCGGTATTGGCGTCACATCCTTGATCATCGTGACCTCTAGCCCCGCTGATTGCAGCGCTCTTATCGCGGCTTCGCGGCCCGAGCCAGGGCCTTTCACGAAAACCTCCACGGTTTTCAGCCCGTGCTCCATCGCGGCTTTTGCCGCAGTTTCCGCCGCCGTCTGCGCGGCAAAAGGCGTCGACTTCCTGCTGCCCCTGAACCCCATGCCTCCAGCGGAGGCCCATGAGATAGCATTGCCATGCGTATCGGTCACCGTCACCATCGTATTATTGAAGGACGATCTAATATGGACCGCGCCTTTTTCAATATTTTTTCGTTCTCTGCGTCTGGTTCTGGTTTTTTTACCTTTGGGTGCTGCCATTTGTATCGTTCCCTCCCTTACTTCTTCTTGTTGGCGATCGTGCGCTTTGGCCCTTTACGCGTCCGCGCGTTTGTTTTGCTCCGCTGCCCGCGCACGGGGAGACCGCGCCTATGCCGCAACCCGCGGTAACTGCCTATTTCTGTCAAACGCTTGATATCAAGCGCAACAGAACGGCGCAGATCGCCTTCAACCGTGTATTTTTTGTCTATGCACTCGCGTAGCGCGGTTTCTTCCGCTTCCGTGAGGTTTTTCACCCTGGTGTCGGGGCTTATCCCCGTATCCTCAAGGATCTTTTTCGCGCTTGACCTACCTATTCCGAAAACATAGGTCAACCCGATCTCGACCCGCTTGTCTTTTGGCAAATCAACGCCGGCAATACGTGCCATTTTTCTTAATCAGTCCTTCCTGTTATTTATTAGTTGGAGCCTTCACGCAATCATCCCGGCTCTCGCCGGATAGACTTCCAATGCGCGTCGATCCCAGTCATCCCTGCCTTTGCTTGTGCTTGGGGTTGACGCAGATTACCATGACTTTGCCCCTGCGCTTGGTGACTTTGCATTTTTCGCACATAGGCTTTACCGATGGCCTTACTTTCATTTCGAACCCTCCTTATGCCAACCGCGGCGCGGTCGGCCAGCGATCGGTTTCCCACTAAAAATAATAAAATCGTTTATCTTCTATTTAAAGTTCATCTCTTGACACTTGTGCTTACTTGCTGCGCCACGTTATCCTGCCGCGTGTGAGATCGTACGGCGACATCTGCACCGTCACCCTGTCTCCCGGAAGGATACGTATGAAATTCATCCGGAGCTTTCCGGAGATATGCGCCAAAATCGTATGCCCGTTCCCGATATCGACGTGGAACATAGTGTTGGGCAGCGAATCGACTACTATACCCTCCAATTCGATCATGTCGTCTTTCGCCATTACCGCGCACCTCCATTTTCTCCGCGCTTCGCGGCGTATCCTGCCAGAACCCGCCTTATTTCGCTATTTGCGACCTTTTCGCCGCTCATAAGTTTTTGAGCCGCCGGTCCGCCTTCTTTATCCTCCAGCAATAAATGCTTATTCTTTTTTCTTTTCGGGTTTTCGACCCTGCGGCCTTTGCCATCCGCTATAAGCGAGTATTCGTCTTGCTTCCCGATTACCAGAAAACGTTTGCCTTCGTCGCGGCCATTAAGGGATACCACGACGTCCGCTATATCAATTTTCATGGCATAATCTCGCTCACAGTGAGTATCTCCGGGTCGCCCTCGGTAATTAGTATCGTGTTCTCGTAATGCGCTGAGTTTTTTCCGTCTGATGTTACTACTGTCCATTTATCGTCAAGTACCTTTATCGCCGCTCCTCCGGCGTTAACCATCGGTTCGACCGCGATCGTCATCCCCGATAAAAGCCTAGGATCCGCTTTTGTTCGCGGATTTTCGACAAAATTCGGTATTTCGGGGGGTTCGTGAAGTTTTGCGCCGACGCCGTGACCTACATACTCACGGACAACCGAGTACCCATTTTCCTCGGCACAACGCTGGATCGCCCTCGATATATCAGACACCCTATACCCGACGCGCGCGAACTCCAGCCCTTCAAAGAAGCATTTTCTTGTCACCTCGACAAGCCTCCGGGATTCCGGGCTGCCGCTGCCCGCAATAAACGTCGCGGCGCAGTCGCCGTTATATCCGTCTTTGATAGCGCCGATGTCGATGCTGACCACGTCGCCTTCGGCGAGCTTGCGGGACGACGGTATCCCATGTATAACCTGTTCGTTCACCGATATGCATATGCTCTTGGGAAATCCCCGATAGTTTAAGAATGTAGGCGCGGCTCCTTGCGAAATGATAAAGTCGTGTACCTTTTTGTTGATGCTTTGGGTAGTTACGCCTACCGCCACCATACTCCCGGCTAACTGCCGCGCTGCTGCGGTAATTCTCCCGGCTTGGCGCATTATCTCAATTTCCCTATCGGTTTTACGCTTTATCATTTGCTCGTTACCTACGCGATACCTAACGCGTCAAGCGTCGCGGCGACAGTTTCTCCGACGCTTCCCACTCCGTTTACCGTAATTAGCTTACCTTGCGACTTATAGTACGCTTTTAACGGTTCTGTTTCTTTGTGGTAAGTCATTAGCCTGTTGCTAATAGTATCTGGATCGTCGTCTTTTCTTGTTATCAGCGCCGCGCCGCACGCGTCGCATATCCCTGGCGCCAGAGGCGGTTTTGTCACGACATGGTATACTGCGCCGCACTCGGGGCATGTACGCCTTCCGCCTAACCTCCTGAGGATTTCTTCATCAGGAACCTCTATAGATAGCGCCGCGTCGATCACGACGCCCTGTTCGTCGAGCGCCTCCGCCTGGTTAATCGTCCTTGGCATGCCGTCGAAAATATAGCCGTTTCCGCAATCAGGCGACATGAGCCGCTCTTTAACAACGCCGATGATGACATCATCCGGGACAAGATCCCCTGCGTCCATATACAATTTCGCTTTCAGTCCGACAGGCGTACCTTGCTTAACCGCGCCACGCAGAATATCTCCCGTTGATATCTGCGGAACACCAAGTCTTTTTACTAGCTCTTCCGCCTGCGTGCCCTTTCCCGCCCCCGGCGGGCCAAGTAGTATCAGCCTCATACCTATACCTCCGCTTATTCGAGAAATCCCTTGTAATGCCTCATGAGCAGTTGGGATTCGAGCTGCGTGATCGTCTCGAGCGCTACGCTGACAACGATTATTATCGAAGTGCCTCCGAGGGATATGCCGGAGTCTTTCGCCGTTGGAGAGAAATAGCTGATCAGTATCGGCGAAATCGCGATTATCGCCAGATACAAAGCGCCAAAAAGGGTAATTTTAGTCAAAACATTCTTGATAAATTCGCTCGTAGGCTTCCCAGCGCGAAATCCGGGTATGAACCCGCCGTTTTTCTTCAGGTTGTTCGCTATTTCGATCGGGTTGAATTGTATCGTTGAGTAGAAATATGAGAAGAAGACAATGAGAAGAAAGTAAATGATCATATATGGTATGCCTGACGTATCCAGCAAATTCATTAGCCATCCATCTTTCCACTTAGGGACAAATACAACTATGGTCGCCGGTATCGAAGCGATAGACTGCGCGAATATTACCGGGAGAACGCCAGACATGTTCACCTTCATCGGTAGGTGCGTAGACTGACCGCCATACATCTTTCTGCCGACGACGCGCTTTGAATATTGGACCGGTATCCTCCGCTCCGAATTGTTAACGATGACTATCAATACGATTATTGCCAGCGCTCCGAGCAGCATCAACACATATATCCACCAGGAAGACGGTTTATCCACAACTTTGGTCGCCATGGTCCATATCGACGTTGGGAACCTCGACACGATGCTGACAAAGAGAATGACTGATATTCCATTACCAATACCAAATTCCGTTATCTGTTCGCCCATCCACATCAGAAGGGCGCTGCCTGTCATAAACGTCGCTATTATCACGACCGGCGGCCAAAAGCCCGTCGCTCCCGGGTCAAGCATTCCGTTTTGGTTAATAAGGACATAGTATCCGTATCCTTGAAGCGCCGCGATACCTATCGTTGAATAACGGGTTATTTTCTCGATCTTCTTCTTCCCGTCCTCACCGCCGTCTTTCTGTAGACGCTCAAGGGCAGGGATCGCTACCGTGAGCAGTTGGATTATGATCGAGGCGTTGATATACGGCTGGATAGACAGCGCGAAAATAGACGCGCGTTCCAGGGCGCTGCCGGACATTGTATTGATAAGCATGAGGACCGTGTCCCTCATCTGCTGTTGGAAATACGCGCTTAGCATCTCGGCGTTGACATATGGCACCGTTATCGCGTTCCCCAGTCGGTACAACAACACCATAAAAAGTACGAAAAGGAGCTTTTTCCTTATTTCGTCTACTCTCCACGCGTTTCTAAGTGTCGCAATCACTTCACACCACCTCGGCCTTTCCGCCGGCAGCTTCTATTTTCCGCTTTGCCGACTCTGAGAACGCCGCCGCTCTGACCGTCAACTCCCTGGTAAGAGCTCCGTTCCCAAGTATCTTGACGCCATATTCACATTTGCTGAGCACTCCGGAATCAAGCAACTCCTGAACTCCCACCGTCGCTTTGTCCGGAAATCTGTTTAGCGCCGCTAAATTGATCGCGGTCAAGGGTTTGGCGAAGATATTGTTAAACCCCCTTTTGGGTACGCGACGCGCAAGCGGCATCTGCCCACCTTCAAATCCGATTCTTATTCCGCCGCCGCTCCTGGCCTTTTGGCCTTTATGCCCGCGCCCAGCGGTTTTGCCATTGCCAGTTCCATGGCCCCGGCCTTTTCGTTTGTTGATGTGGGTCGAACCTTCCACTGGAGAAAGATCGTGTATATACATTGGCCGTAACCTCCCTATTCTTCGATTACCGTGATCAGATATCCAATCTGCGCGATTTTCCCTCTGGTCTGCGGGTTGTCCGGCTGTATTGTCTCGGCGCCAATTTTTGTGAGCCCGAGGGATTTGGCTGTCGCGATATGTTTATCGTGTCTGCCGCTTATGCTCTTTACGAGCTTAATCCTAAAATTCGCCATCTTAAGCCTCCTGTAAATAGCCGCTGGCTGTCAGCCGCTAGTTTTTACTACCAGCCACTAAGTATATATTTCCGAAACTGTTTTCCCCCTGGTCTTAGCGACCTGCGTCGCGTCACGCAGCGACTTAAGTCCAACCATCGTAGCCGCGACGACGTTTTGGGGATTGTTTGAACGTAGGCATTTTGTCCTGATATCAGATATTCCCGCCGCCTCGACGACGGCGCGTACTGCTCCGCCGGCTATCACCCCTGTGCCGGGAGGGGCGGGTTTGAGCAGGACCCTTCCCGCACCGTATACTCCGATAACCTCGTGTGGGATAGTGCCGCCTGAAATCGTCACCGTAGTTACGTTTTTCTTCGCGTCCTCGATACCCTTACGGATAGCCTCCGAAACTTCGCCGGCCTTTCCGAGTCCGAATCCAACCCTACCGCCGCCGTCCCCGACGACGCACAGCGCCGCAAACTTGAAAATGCGCCCACCTTTTACAGTCTTGGACACGCGGTTGAGGGAAACGACTTTTTCTGTAAATTCAGATTGGACTTCTTCTCTGTGGCCATCCCTTCTGTTATCCCTTCTGTTATTGCTGAAAGCCATGTCTGTTTTCTCCTCCCCGTTAGAATGTCAGCCCGCCCTCGCGGGCGGCTTCCGCAAGCTCTTTTACGCGTCCGTGATAAATATACCCGCCGCGGTCAAACACGACGTTTCCAATCCCTTTGGCGGCTGCACGCTCGGCGATCGCCTTGCCGACATTACGCGCTCCCTCCTTATTTGAGCCGGATCCGCTAAATCCCTTCTCGACAGACGACGCGCTACACAGTGTCACGCCCTCAGTATCGTCGATAACCTGGGCGTAAATGTGTTTTTCGCTACGGAATACATTTAGCCTGGGGCGCTCCAGCGTGCCGGATATCTTGCTCCTCACTCTTTTATGGCGCTTTAACCGTTGCGCGTTTGTATCAGGTCTTTTTATCATTTAGGCACGCTCCTTTTATTTAACGCCGGTCTTGCCTTCTTTGCGGCGGACAACCTCGTATGAGTACTTGATGCCCTTGCCTTTGTACGGCTCGGGCGGCCTTTTCTTTCTTATGTCAGCCGCGAACTGGCCGACTTCCTGCTTGTCTATGCCTCTGACGATAATCTTATTTGGGGTAGGCACTTCAATAGAAATACTATCGGTCTCCTCAAATATCACTTGATGGGAAAACCCAATGTTTATCACAAGCTTTTTCCCTTCTTTAACAGCCCTGAATCCGACTCCGCTGATTTCGAGTTCTTTATTGAACCCTTCAGTCACGCCGATTACCATGTTGCTGAGCAGTGAACGGGTAAGCCCATGCAAGCTCCGGTGGCGCGGCACATCTGATTTACGCGTCACATTTATAAACGCGCCGTTGACAGCGATGCCAATTTCGGGACTAAACGCCTGCACAAGAGTCCCTTTCGGCCCTTTAACAGTGACGGCGTTCGCTTCAGACACTTCGACCTCCACTCCTGCTGGTATGGCTATCGGGGTTCTTCCAATCCTAGACATTTATCCGCGCCTCCTTACCATACGAACGCAAGGACTTCGCCGCCAACATTAGCCGCCCTGGCTTTCTTGTCGGTCATAACGCCCTTGGACGTCGAAACAATAGCTATGCCAAGCCCCCGTAGAACATAAGGCAGTTCGCCCGCGCCGGCGTACACGCGCAATCCGGGTTTTGATACGCGGCGCAAACCCGCTATCGCTTTTTCAGACCCGTTATATTTGAGCGTGATTTTGATAATACCCTGGACGCCGTCGTTGACAAACTGATAGTTCTTGATATAACCCTCTTGCAGCAATATCTCGGCGATCGACGTTTTCATGTTCGACGCGGGGATATCGACTGTCGCGTGCTTTGCCGAACTTGCGTTTCTTATGCGCGTCAGCATATCGGCAATGGGGTCTGTAATTTGCATGTTGCTTTCCTCCTCATTTGTGTTACAGGCGTCAGCCTGTCTCAGCGTCGAGGTTTCCCGCCGCTTCGAACTCCGCCAAGCGCTCGCCCGCGCGCCGCGCGAACTCCCGTCGGCTTTGTCCCTGTCCCTCCTCAAACAAACAGCCATACCGTGCTATTGTCTGAAAGAATCGCGGCTGGACCTTTCGGCGCCGGTATCCCTAATGGACGCTTCGCCTTGAGCTGGTTGGACAAATGGCGTAACGCCCTATCCATTAGCTACTAACTCCGCAGCCAATTAACATAAGCCGACGTCACCAAGACGCTTTGCGCACCCCGGGTATCTGGCCTTTATACGCCAAATTGCGGAAACAAATGCGACAAACCCCGTAATCTCGCAGGTACGCGTGGGGGCGTCCGCATATTTTGCAGCGGTTATAGCTTCTTGATGAGAATTTTGGCTCCCGTTGCTGCTTTAGGATCATCGCCTTCTTTGCCATTAAAAACTGACCATTCCTTTCCTCTGCGGGTATACAACCACTCATGCTAACGTGGGTTGCGCCCTGCGCGTCAAGCGTTGTGCCTAATAAACGGCGCGCCCAAGTACGTAAGCAACTCGCGGGCTTCCTCGTCGGTTTTTGCTGTAGTGCATATCGCTATGTCCATCCCGCGGATCTTCTCGATTTTATCGTAATCTATCTCAGGAAAAACGAGCTGTTCCTTCAGACCAAGGGCATAGTTCCCACGCCCGTCAAAGGAATTGGCGCTGATTCCGCGAAAGTCACGAACGCGCGGCAACGCGACATTGAGAAGCCTGTCTAGGAATTCCCACATCTTGTTTTGCCTGAGAGTCACTTTCACGCCGACAGGCATACCTTCGCGGAGCTTGAAGTTGGCCACGGATTTCCTCGCCTTTGTGATTACGGCCTTCTGTCCGGTAATCGTTGATATGTCCCTGACGACCGCTTCGATCGCTTTAGCGTTGTCGCGCGCGTCGCCGCAACCGACATTGACGACGATTTTCTCGACCTTTGGGACTTGCATGACGCTTTTGTACCCAAATTTCTTCATCAGCTCGGGAACGGCCTCTTCCTGGTACTTTTTTTTCATTCTTGTCATTACGGCCTCTCCTCTACTGGATTTTCGCGCCACACTTCTTGCAGACGCGGAACTTTGCACCATCGTCGCTAAAACTGTGCGCGGGCTTTGTGGGTTTGCCGCACTTTGGGCACAGACGCATTAATTTGCTGACGTAGATCGGCGTTTCCTGTGATATGATGCCGCCCGGTTCGCCCTCCTTGCGCGGTTTCTTGTGCCTTTTGGCTACATTGACCTTTTCCACTATGGCTTTACCGCCTTTAGGGTCGACGCTCATCACTTTGCCTTGCTTGCCCTTATCCCTACCGGACAGGACAACTACAGTGTCGTTCGTCTTGATGTGCATGCCATACCCCTCCCTATATAACTTCAGGCGCCAGCGAAAGGATCTTCACATATTCCTTGTCGCGCAACTCCCGGGCCACGGGGCCAAATATTCGCGTGCCCCTCGGATTTTTGTCCTCTTTAATCAGGACGGCGGCGTTCTCGTCAAACCTCACATAAGTGCCGTCGGCGCGGTGAACGCCCTTAGCGGTCCGGACGATCACAGCCCTTACGACCTCGCCTTTTTTCACAGTGCTGGCCGGCGCGGCTTTACGAACAGACGCGACGATCACATCGCCAATTCCGCCGTATTTTCTACCGGATCCCCCAAGCACGCGGATGCATTTAATTTCCTTGGCGCCAGTATTGTCGGCAACCTTAAGAAATGATTCCTGCTGTATCATACTGCCGCCCCCTTACTTCGCCTTTTCTAAAATTTCGACTAGCCTCCAGCGCTTATCTCTGGACAAAGGGCGCGTTTCCATCACGCGTACCCTGTCGCCGACGCCGCACTCGTTTTCCTCGTCATGCGCTTTGAGCTTGTATGTCTTTTTTATTATTTTCTTATATAGCGGGTGCGGCACGCGATTTTCGACCGCGACGACTATTGTTTTATCCATTTTGTCCGATACAACCTTGCCGACCCTCGTCTTCCTGCTTGACGTCCTGATCTCACTCATCTGTCTAACCTCCTGCGCTCTCGAGCTGCTTTGAGCGAATAACTGTTTTGACTCGGGCAATGTCTTTTCTGACCTGCGCTATCCTAATTGGGTTGTCAAGCTGGTTCGTCGCGTGCTGCATCCTTAATAAGAAGAGGTCTTTCTTCAGTCCCGTCAGTTTTTCCTCCAGCTCAGCGGGGCTGAGCGTCACCACCTCGCTTGCCTTCATCTTATTCACCACCTGTCTCGATAACTTCCTCGCGCTTGATGAACTTGACCTTGCAGGGCAGTTTGTGCCCCGCAAGGCGGATCGCCTCGCGAGCTGTTTCCTCCGTCACCCCGGCTATTTCAAATAGCACCCTGCCGGGTTTAACGACCGCTACCCAGTATTCGGGCGACCCTTTGCCGGAACCCATCCTGGTTTCCGCTGGCTTCGACGTCACCGGTTTGTCGGGAAAAATTTTAATCCAAACTTTGCCGCCGCGTTTTGTGTATCGTGTCATCGCTATACGTGCAGCTTCGATCTGGTTTGACGTTATCCATGAGGGTTCCACTGCCTGCATCGCGTATTCGCCGTAAGTTATTGTGTTGCCTCTTGTGGCAATACCTCTCATACGACCTCTTTGCACTTTGCGGTGCTTCGATCTCTTTGGCATCAACACTAGTTACCGCCTCCTTCTCTAGGGGCATGCGGCGTGAAAGGTCTTCCGCCCTGGTATCCGCCTCCCTGCGGCCCCCGGTTGTATCCGCCACCGCCGCCGCCTTGCGGGCCGCGGCCGTATCCGCCCGGGGCGCCTTGCGGGCCTCTCCCACCGGGCCTATCGCC
>WRNV01000057.1 GCA_009776445.1 Oscillospiraceae bacterium
GGTTACTTGTAAAAGTAACTTCCACTTTGTAGAAGCAACTTCCACCTCTTGGTATAATTAGGCACAAATGAGTCCATATAATAACAATTAATTCTATATTTTGGATGAAGATAAGCAAAAAATGTATCAAATCGTGAGTATTTATATGTTTGATGCCTAAAAATAGAAATGAAAAAGTGTGGGCGGAAGGTTCTGGCGTTTTGGGTAAATCGAACTTCCACCCATCTTTTTCACATTATATAGCCGAAAAAAAGCGGCAATTGTATCTTTTTATTTAATCTTTAATAGTGATGGGCGTAAAATAATATCTTTGGCTGGGATAAGTTTTACGCCCAGTTTTTTTAACGCTTCACGTCCGTCTTCGCCGTAGAGGAATTCAAACATATGGTATGGTGTTCTTTCGTTTAGTTCGGGACGTCCGTACGAATTGACATGATCCATCATCAAAGAAATATCCTTTTGTATATAAGGATCCATTGAGACCCCTTTGGGGATAATATAGCGGATCATCCTGTGATTACTTTCAAGCTCACCTTTTTGCTGTGATTGCCTGGGATCACAATAAAATACGCTGCTTAACAATTCACCTTCTTCATCAACTTCTATCGATTTGGGATTTGAAAATTCCGACCCACGATCGCCAAGCAAAACTGGAAATAGTCTTGAATAGAGTTCCGTGCCAAGTATCATGCGTATATGAGCGAATGCGCCTTTAACAGCTTCGGTTGTACAAGCGTCCAATATATAGGCAAACATGAAATGTGCGTTGATAAAATGGAGTGTCAGAAGGCACTTTCCTCCAACTTTACCGATAACAGTATCCATTTCTACAGTATGTAAGCCAGGGTTGTCACCAATGTATTTCTGATAATCCTCATAAGTACGCTCAATGTGGCAAGCCTTATCAACTTTCAATGAGTCATGCTTGCTTTTCCTTGGGCGGAAACGCACTTTACGGCGCAAATCATTGTTTCTGGCACTGAACAAACCCAACCCCACATATTTATAAATAGTTTTTTCAGACCACATGACATTGCCGTTTGAGGTTACTAAGACATGATGAATAGACTGCCCATTTCTAAGCAGCGGCGAAATATATTTATCCAATCTGTTGATTTCGTTCTCTTCCGCGCAAATACCGCTTCTGGATTCGCTTAGTATATTCCTATACTCTATTTGTGCAGCCCGCGCGTAATAAAACGCTTTTTCAAGTGAACATCTACTCCTGCAGTCACAGCCGTTGCAGACGGCAGGCGGATTATCGCGCTTCCGACATACTTCTTTTACATAGTCTTGGCACAATTTTCGGCATTGTATTTTCGAACATCTCTTGCACATCTTTTTGCGGCAAGCCGGGTCATCGCATAATCCACTTACAAGGCAATCAAAACGGTTTTTACAGTCATTAAAAACATATCCGTAAGCTCCTGACTGTTTGAATATCCTTCTGGAACGGACTTCTTTTGAAACTGTGGTGCAGTCACGTCCGATTTCCCTTCCGATTGCGTTGAATGATTTCTTCTGCTCTAATCCATACTGGATTTTATACCTTTCATCTTCTGTTAAGTGTTTAAATTTGCTCATCACAACCTCCAAAATTATTTTATTTAAGTACCGACGCCTTCACACAATACCGGAGAGTGGCGGCCCCTATATCGGCTATCACCCTCTCACCGCCCAAAGGTCCTCATGAAAGCATTATTGAATAGAGTCAAGAAGCCAGAGCGCCTCATCAATTAAGGACGCGATAAGCTCGGCTTCGTATGAAGTGGAGCGCCTCTCGACGTCGCGTATGCGCTCAAGATACACAACTATCACTTTGATCGCCTTGATCCNTTGCCTTCTAGAAGTTATGTACATTCTTCCATAGCTCATGACATCCCCTCCCCCGGTTTGGGCAACGCTGGAAATGAACATCCCCAGCGTGGTATATTTTCAACAAAATTTTCACATAGCCCGGTACAAAGGGGATATCCGGGCCAGCTTTTGGTGCAATTTCGCCTTGAACAATCATCTGATGCATCACTCTTGTTACTGAGTTTTTCTATTAAACGCTTCCAGTCAGAAAGTTCTTTGTCCATATCCAGTAGCTGTTGCAGGATACTGTCATACCTACTTTTAGTTTCTTCTCTCCATATCTGGATTGGCAGGTCTGCGAAGTATGGGTCATCATTGTAGAGACTTTGCACTGATTCGGGAAAGTAGAGTTCCAGATAGGCNTCAAGATAACTTGTTTTTTCTTTAAGCCGTAATATATTTGCCTCGNCTATGTGTTNTTCGCACATGTTGCAGCACTGCGGATATTTGCTGTTTTCTGATTGAATACCGTTTTCGGCTGTCGTATGTTTATTTTTTGCCATATTATTATCACCCCCTCCAGCTCACGTCCCTTTTGACGTGTTGTTTTCTTATTGAAAACTTTATCGCTGAAAGCTGGTGCATGGGAACATCAAATTATCAGCCGTTTGTATTTTTCNTACCAATTGGTAACGAGTATNCGGCTTGCCGTTATTACATCAGTATTCTTAGCGTGTTCATTGAAATCANTGAAAAATCCAACGAGTGATTCCCGCCGNGCAGCCGTGTCGTTGACTGANGGAAACCTTTTTGTTGATTTTTGTCTGGTTGTGGTACGTTCGTCAGCCACAGTATCGGTGACAACATTATCATCTGCATTGGCGCCGGTCACGGCGCCGTCAACGTTATCGCCACCGGCTTCGCTACAGTCAAAAGTGCCCTTTATAGATAATTCCAAAGCCTTCATCACGCGACCAAGTGTTGTATGGGAAAATGTCTCAAGGGAATACTGTTCTCTTGTAAGCTTCGCAGCCTTCCTTTGCCCCATGCCTGGATTTGATACATATATATTTATCGCGAAAAGATATACATGTATTGGAAATTTCCTTCCGTGAATTAAAAAAAACGGGGTGATTAATATTTTTTTGTCTTCCCTATTGGTGTATTCAGGACAGACTATCTCATATGTTTTGCCTCGGTAGTTAAGCCTGTAACACCGATTGCGCAGGAATAGACAATTATCAATTTGCGGGCGTACTCCCTCATCAGCACTAACAATTATTCTTTTTTCTGTGATCTTCTTTATTTGACTGGACAATGATAAAATATACATGGGACAGCGGCTCCTTTCTTGGGTTATTTGTAGTGATTTAATTGTAAAGAAAAAGAGCCGTTTGTTCCACTTTTTTAGAAGAAAAAAAGGATAAAAGGCCTCCGCCCTTTGACCGGGTCGAAGCTCATGGGTGGAAAACATATGTATTTTCTATGAGCCTTACTTTTCCGTATGGCTAAAACCAAGTAAAGGGACTCCAAAATTTTCGAGAAAAACACTCGAAATTTTTGAAGCCTCCCCTTGACTTGGTTTTTTGCGTGCGCGTACTTATTGCAGGGCGACGGGGGTTGAAGGGACGTGCAAGGATTGAGAGCAAAACCCCGTCGTTCAAATTAATTTTAGCGCGCGCAACCGCATACTACGTTTTGCAGTATTTAACGTGAAGACTCTGGAAGTATCAGAAACATGCATGGATTGAGTGAAATGCAAGTCGGATTAAGGTGGGACATAAGAACCCTGGGGATGGGTTGAATAACTGGACTGCGTCGGGAATTCCGCCCATTGCTTATAATTTAACGTTCCGAATGTCAATTTACCATATTAGTAAAAATCTAAGGATACGCAAATCAAAGATAGCTTTTTGGGAGGGGTCTATCAACGTTTCGGAAACGCTTTGCGGCGTTAAACTCATAAGAGCCACAGTGACCAAAACTTCCTTGAGGTGGAATGAGGCGGGAAATTTGTATGATTAAGCTCCACCTCGGAAATTGTGAGACTTATTCCAACCCCTAAATCGCCCGGGAAGGATGTTACTTTAACAAATAGGCAAGAAAACGAAAACGAAAATAAAACACAGTCACATATTGACATTTCAATTTGATTGCACTAAACTTTTACAATGCAAGATGTGCTTACAAGGATAATTAAGAAGCCACATTTAAGAAGGGAGGCGCCGGAAATGAATTGTAGATTGAAATCTGTAAATCAGCACGAAAGGCAATCTGCAAAAAGATTGATTGCTTTAGCGATTTGCGTCCTTTTCATCGCCGGTTCACTTCTTTCTGCGGCTTTCATTTTTACACATATTCACCACGAACACGACCACAACGCACCCAATGGAGGTTGTACAACCTGCGTCCACATATCGGCAGCAGAGAATTTATTAAAATCCCTTTCTGCCGCATTAGCTGGGGCAGCACTCATAATTGAGTGCTTTTCCGCTATTCGCTCTCTTTTGAAACCTGTCAGTTTAAACACGGGTTTCTTTACCCTTATTCACTTAAAAGTCAGATTAAATAATTAAGAGCCTCCACGAGGGATTCCTTGAACTTGTTTGAAGGGCGTATTGCGCCCTTTCAAGCAAGCACGCGGAATTTCCTTGTGTTTTTATGCCCAAAAATAAATTTACGGAGGTCTCAATATGAAACGATTTACTGCAATTCTGCTTGCCTTGCTATTTGTGATGACTATGTTATCAGGTTGCGGACAAATCGGCTCGAATGAAAAAATCAGCGTCGTTTGCACGATTTTCCCGCAATACGACTGGGTTCGTCAAATCCTCGGAGATAAAGCAGACAATATGGATTTAACCCTTCTTTTGGATAACAGGATCGACTTACATAATTTTCAGCCGTCTGTTGATGATATTGTGAAAATATCATCTTGCGACTTGTTCATTTATGTGGGCGGAGAATCCGACGATTGGGTAGATGATGCCTTAAAAGAAGCGACAAACAAAGATATGGTTGTGATTAATTTGTTGGAGGTACTTGGCGACGCCGCGAAAATCGAAGAAGTCAAGGAAGGTATGGAAGATGGGGAAGGTATGGAAGATAAGAAAGGTATGGAAGACGAGGAAGATTACCATAGTGATGAAGACCGTGATGAAAATCACGAATATGAAGGCAGCCACGAAGATGAATACGACCACGACGAGGAACATGAAGTCGAATATGATGAACACGTTTGGCTTTCACTAAAAAATGCGCAGATATTCTGCGAAGCTATCGCCGATGCATTATCCGCACTGGATGCCAAAGGTTCCGATGTTTACCGAAGCAACCTGACCGCGTACATTGATAAATTATCAGCTTTGGATTCGAGCTATCAGGCAGTGGTGAATGCCGCTCCCGTCAAGACGTTGCTGTTCGGTGACCGTTTCCCCTTCCGCTATCTTGTGGACGACTACGGCATGGACTACCACGCCGCGTTCGTGGGTTGCTCCGCCGAAACCGAAGCCAGCTTTGAAACCATAATCTTCCTCGCTGGAAAAGTGGACGAATTGAGCTTAAAAAACATTATGGCGACGGAAAGCTCGGATCAGTCAATCACCAAGACCATCAGAAATAATACAGCGGAGAAAAATCAACAAATCCTTGTGATGGACGCCATGCAATCGGTGGCGAAAAGCGATGTACAGAGCGGCACAACATATCTTTCCATTATGGAGAATAATCTGAACGTGCTGAAAGAAGCATTGCAATAAAGGAGAGGAACGTATGCCGCAGTTAGCCTGTCAAAATTTAACCCTCGGCTATGAAAGGAAAACGGTGATTTCCGATCTTTCCTTCACTGTAAACGCTGGGGACTACCTGTGTATTGTTGGAGAAAACGGCTCTGGCAAAAGCACACTGATGAAAACCATATTAAAGCTAAAAATGCCGATGTCGGGACAAATAATAACAGGTGACGGTTTGAAGCCGGACGAGATTGGTTATCTGCCCCAACAAACCGTTATACAAAAGGATTTCCCTGCGTCTGTCAGAGAGGTCGTCCGTTCCGGCTGTCTAAATCGCTGTGGCTTGCGTCCATTCTATAACACTGCCGAAAAGCAGATGGCGGAAGACAACATGGAAAAACTCGGAATTATCCCTCTTGCAAAACGCTGTTACCGGGAATTATCCGGCGGCCAGCAGCAGCGCGCGCTTTTGGCAAGAGCGTTATGCGCCGCTCAAAGAATACTCTTGTTGGATGAACCTGTCGCGGGGCTTGACCCGAAGGCAACCGCTGAAATGTATGGTTTAATAAAGAAGCTGAATGACAGCGGCGTTACAATCATTATGATTTCTCATGATATTGCCGCTTCAGTAAGATATGCTTCTCACATCCTACATATTGGTAATCAAGCAGCTTTGTTCTTTGGAACGAGAGCAGATTTTCTGACAAGTGAAGCGGGCCGTATATACGCTGAAATTGGAGGTGGGAAGGCATGACGGAAATGATGGACAAACTTATATTATACTTTCAATACCCGTTTGTACGCTACGCGCTGATCGTCGGCGTTCTAATCGCGCTTTGTTCTTCGCTTCTGGGCGTAACACTGGTGTTGAAGCGATTTTCGTTTATCGGGGACGGACTTTCACATGTCGCCTTTGGCGCCAGGGCGATTGCAGCGGCTATGAACCTGACAAACTATTTTCTCTTAGTGTTGCCGGTGACGGTAATATGCGCCATTTTGTTGCTCCGAACAGGGCAAAATACCAAGATTAAGGGCGATGCCGCTATTGCAATGATCTCCGTGGGGACACTGGCTATCGGCTATCTCATTATGAACCTTTTCTCAAAATCCTCAAACCTCGCCGGCGATGTCTGCGCCACGCTGTTCGGTTCAACGTCAATCCTGACTTTGACCGAAACGGAAGTCTGGCTTTGCGTAATCCTCTCGGTCTTGGTTATCGCGGTATTCCTGCTGCTTTATCACAAGATATTCGCCGTCACGTTTGACGAGGATTTCTCCACGGCGACCGGGGTTAGAGCAAAAATCTATAATCTGATCCTTGCGGTCATAATAGCAGTGGTTATTGTGCTGGCTATGAATCTGGTCGGTGCGCTTTTAATCTCAGCGTTAGTGATATTCCCTGCATTGTCGGCCATGAGGGTATTCAAAAGTTTTAAGGCTGTAACTGTATGTTCAGTCATTGTGTCGGTAGCATGTTCTGTTCTAGGCATCTTAATTTCTATTGTCGCAGGAACGCCGGTAGGTTCCACGATAGTGGCTGTGGATATTGCGGGATTTTTCACATTCAGCATAGCTGGATTCATAACAAGGAGGGCTTAAAAACTATGAAAAAATACGTTTCTATTCTTATTATTCTGTGCTTGATAGGCTTGATTTCTACGGGTTGTTCAAAAACCGAGGGTTCCCCGAATGACGGCAATAAGCCTGATGTGCAGGAAAGTGCAGCGGCAAATGGCGGCGCAGGCGGCGAAAACTCAAAACCGCAGGAAAAGCCAACGACGAGCGGAGCCGTTGACGTGGATTTGACGGTTTTGAATTTGCAGGAAAGTGCAGCGGCAAATGGCGGCGCAGGCGGCGAAAACTCAAAACCGCAGGAAAAGCCAACGACGAGCGGAGCCGTTGATGTGGATTTGACGGTTCTGAATTTGCAGGAAAGTGCAGCGGCAAATGGCGGCACAGGCGGCGAAAACTCAAAATCGCAGGAAAAGCCAACGACGAGCGGAACCGTTGATGTGGATTTGACGGTTCTGAGCAGCACGATGATTTACGCCGAAGTATATAACATGATGACAAAACCAGACGATTATATGGGCAAAACCATAAAAATGAGCGGCCCTTATTATGCCTCATACTATGACCAAACAGATCAGTATTATCATTATGTGATTATTGAGGACGCGACTGCCTGCTGCCAACAGGGGCTGGAGTTTGTTTGGAACGGCGATCACGCTTACCCCGATGATTATCCGAAGGATCAAGCAAGAATTGAAGTGGTCGGCGTGTTTGGAAGATATGACGAGCTTGGTCAAACCTATTATTATCTGGATGTTGATGATGTATCATTCAAATAACGAAGCCAATGGCAACAAACAAGCCGCCTTTATTTGAAAATCGCTAATCCGCCGAAAGGAGGGGGCCAACAATGTTTGGAATAACACAAATTAAACAAAATCACAGTCAATCCATTAACAAAGCCATTAAAAAATAGCTTGTGTAAAGAACAGATCGAGGAAAACTGGGACGCCCTCCCTGCGTGGCTGATGGGGCTTGTCAATGTGTTTGACAAAGTGACCGTTGGCGTCCGCAAAGCGGCGAAATCCTAAAAATTATGCTTCAGATTGCGGTTATAGAAAAGCAAATCAAACATGCTGGTTAATAGCACTTCACAGGAGGGTTTCAATTTGCATTGACGCCCTTTTTTTTCGTTATAAACACTTTTTCGCACTTTTGCCCTTCATCCCGGTCTTTGGTATTATTATGGCGAAGGAGGTAAACAACATGATTCAGGCAACCAGAAGCAGCCCCGAATTACATAGAGTGGCTGGTTTTAATGATCGTATACACTTTGATAAGCAAGGTTGAATCGTAACCATAAAACAATGCAGATTGAATAATAAGCCGAGTGATAATGAAGTAGATATACCCATGAATAATTGGAAAGGGGGATTCACTTTGAAAATATTTTTAGCCTTAGTAACCGTTGGCTTTGCGGCTACCCTATTGTTTTCTTGTAATAATAGTATCCATGAATTTGACAAGGGAAGAACATTAGGTCTGGACAGAACACAGATAACAGATTTAAGGGCAATTGACCCTAATACAAACAAGACCTATGCACAAATGCTGGTTGAAGAAATCCCGGAATACAAAATCCCAGCTTTGGATTTCACGCTCGCAGATAAATATTCCCCTGATTATGTTCTTGACAAAACCACTGTCCGCGACAATTCCGAGGCGTTTCTTTGCAGCTATACCTCTGACAGTATGGAAGTTATGTTCAATGTTAGGCTGCAAATCTTTGACTCAGCGGAGAATGCTCAAGCGAATTGGGTGGAATCTCTTTATGGATATAATGCGATGGAGATCAGACCCTCAGATGCAGACGGAATTATTGTGGGGGATGTTGCCATATGCTATGCAGAAGATAGCATAAATTTTGCAAGGGGAAACATACATATTTATTTAAGTGGTACTGGAGGTAATTCCGTTGTCGAAGTTGCGCAGGAGATTGACAAGCAGATAATCAAGGCGTTGGAAGATGCAGAAAATCGGATAAAATGAATGCAAAGCTCTCCGGACACGGAACGTGAGATATTCCCATACGTCACAGAAAATGAGCTTCGGCTCGAACTTGTTGAGCAGGCTAAAAAGATGGCGCTCGGGGAGAATCGGGATCATCCGTGGAAAGACAATACTTCATTGTTTTTGCTCCTATCTCGCTTGATATTTTTCGACTGAAAAAGCCGGTTTTCACCAGGCGCAAGTGTGGATATTAGGAGTATAGCATGGCGGATTTTACGTGTCTATGATATAGACCTTGCCATTTTTCCGCCAATTTTGTGCCATTGTTTTTTCATCAATTTCAACTGTGGTTGTTAAAAGGTTGTTAATATCCTCTTAGTCGAGCTGAACATTTCATTATTTGTTGCAGTTCTGCTTTGGGTATACCGACAAAATCCGATATTTCATCAACAGACTTTCTTTTAACAAAAAAGCATCAGAGAGGATCATTCTCTGGTTTTCTGTTTTTTGTTTGCCATTGTATAGTATAAAAAACTCCGGAGTGGGAATTTGTACCAATGCGCGTCTATAAAGGCTGTCTGTATTAAGAGCGTAAGTACGCAGAATATCAGATATATAGAAAAGAAACCGCAAGGGTATATTCGGGTTTACGCTGCTCTGATGTTCGCACATTACAATTAACTTTGAGCCTACCAAAAAGGCTATCACCGCCTGTTGGTCAACAGTCAACGGGGCTGGCGTTATTGCTTTCGACAAGAGCAAGGCCCTTTTCAACGGCGCTATCGAGTTTGTCATAGGTCACCTTTGAATATTTTTGTTAAGTTGTTAATTGTGTTATAACTTTTCCAGCTTGCATTTCAACGATATTATCAGTCATCCACTTCGCAACTTCCCTGTCATGGGTTATTACCAAATAGCCCAGTTTTTGGGTAAGCTGCAATTCTTTAAGTATATGCAGGATTTGCGCTTGCACCGAAATGTCCAGCATAGAGGTTACCTCGTCTAAAATCAAGAAACGGGGTCTTAGTAAAAGAGCGCGGCAAATAGCTAAGCGCTGGATTTCTCCGCCACTTACCTGATGTGGATAGCGCTCCAACAAGGATGTACTCAACTTCACCTGTTTTAGAAAGCCCCTCAACCGCTCACACGAATTTGCTTCGTTATAAAGCCCGAAAAATTTAAGGGGCTCCAACACACTGTATCCCAATCGTATGGAAGGGTCAAAGAAAGATTCGGGATGTTGTGAAATGAACTGAACTTGATTACGAAAGCGACGCAATCTCCTACCCCGATGATGTGTAATCTCTTCGCCTCCATAGAAGACCTCGCCGCTGTCCGGAGGGATTAGTCTTAAAAGAATACGCGCCAGCGTACTCTTTCCACAACCGCTTGGCCCCATTAGAGCCAATGTTTTGCCAGATTCCACCCGAATACTGACACAATCCAGCGCTATAACCTTGTCGGTTCTACTCCTTCCGGGAAATATTTTTGAAATGTTTCTCGCTTCAAGCATATTGAAAACACCTCACCATCCCTGACGCTCCAGTGTAGGCGCCGGGACATTCCATCCGGCACCGCCCAGTGGCATAGCCGCAGCGTGGCGCAAACCTGCACCCAGGGAACTCATCCCACGGAGCTGGCGGGATTCCGTCTATAGGTCGCATTCCATTGCGAGGGAGGGCTGATAGATATGCTTGCGTATATGGGTGTCGCGGATTTTCCAAGACCCTCTCCCCTATTTCCACAATCTGGCCGGCATACATGATGGCAATTACATCGCAGAGATTTTCAGCCAAATCCAGGTCATGGGTAATAACAAGCATACTATCAACGCCAAAGCTGCGAAGACTGAGCAGCGTTTCCCTCACTTGATCGCAAAGCGCTTTATCGAGACCCTTGGTGGGTTCGTCTGCCATCACCCAATTTGGGGAACAGCAAACGCCGATAGCACAGAGGACACGTTGCTGCATACCACCGGAAAGTTCAAATGGGTACGCGCGCATAATACGTTCGGGATCGCCAAATCCAAATCCACGCAACAAATCTAATGCTCTTTGCCAGCGACGCTCCGAGTTTTTCTCTACCAAACGAAGCGCCTCATCCAGTTGACTACCGACGCGGCGCACCGTATTGAGGGACTCGGCAGGGCTTTGCGGGATGAACCCAATATTTCGCCCCCTCAAGGCGCGCAGCTCTTTTCGAGAAGCGGACAGAATATGCATGCCGCCATAAAGGATATCTCCTGTGACATGGGCGTAAGGTGGCAAAAGACCTAAAATACTGAGTCCCAATATCGACTTGCCACATCCGCTCTCTCCTATTAAACCGGTAATTTTACCTGCGACAAACCGAACGCTCACCTGATCAATAGCACGAACAACACCAGACGCCACTCTAAAATGTACCTCCGCGTTATTTATAAAAATATCTTGTCCAGCCATCAATAGCTGCGCACCTCCTGGCTTTTTACATCAAGGCGATCCCGCAACACATCACCCAGCATATTGATTGCAAACACCAACAAGAACAAGATCAGGCCCGGAGCGATTATAAGGTGCGGCGCAGAGCGGTAATGCATACGGGCATCGTTAATCATAACACTCCAATCCGGTGTTGGAGGCTGCACACCAAGGCCCAGGAAACTAAGCGCGGCAATGGCAAGCACACTATGCCCGAACCGGTTCGTAAAAAGAACTAAAATGCTGTTTAACATGTTTGGAATAATATGGCGGAGGATCATCCACAGATCTCCGCACCCCAAACAGCGCAGTCCCTCTATGTAAGGTTCCGCCTTCAACTTTATTGTTTCGGTGCGTACTATACGGGAGTATCCCGCCCAACTGGTAACCACCATAGCCAACAGCAAATTCCCAACGCCAGGGCCAAGCACGCCAGCAATAGCTACAATCAGGCTTGTACCGGGCAAACCTTGGAATATATTCGCGACAGAAGTAATAATCCAGTCATTCACGCCTTTCCAATATCCAGCCAAAACGCCCAATAACAACCCCAGCAACATGGACATGGTTGTGGCGGCAAGGGCAAGCATGATGGAGGCGCGGCCTCCGAACAGTATTCGACTGAACATGTCACGCCCTATAGCGTCCGTACCAAAGGGATGGGTGAAACTCGGCCTCTGCAAACGGACGGACATATCCACCTGATTCGGCGGGTATGGCGCCAACAGTGGAGCAAATGCGCTTGATAGAACAATCAGCGTTAAGATAACCAGCGAGAGGAAAAGTTCCAGATTTCGCCTTTTCATACCGTTTTCCCTCCCAATCGGATTTTAGGGTTAATTAACGCACAGATTACGTCAACGGTAAATGTGATCACTACGAAAACGAAACCCGTTAAAAGAACATAACCTTGTAAAGCGGGGTAGTCGCGGGCATATATCGCCTCAATGGCATAGCTTCCAATTCCGGGCAGAGCAAACATAGTCTCCACCACTACCGATCCGCCGAGGACACCACCCAAATAATTGCCCATCATGGTCACCGCGGGAAGCACTGCATTGGGGAAAGCGGTTCGCAGTAAAAGCGAAGCTCTGCTCAGGCCACGAGCATTTGCCGCGAGAAAATACTGTTTCCCCAATTCCGCCAACAGCGATGAACGCATAAGACGAACAAGGCCTGCCGCCGCCGCGCCGGACAGAGTGATCGCCGGCATCACCATATGACGTTGCCCGCCCACGCCGCTGGTGGGCAACCAGCCGAGAATTTCGGCCAGCACCAGGATGAGCAGCAGCGCCAGCCAAAAATTAGGGAAGGAGAGTAGAATATTGGCAAACCATTTGATGCAGCGATCTATGAACCTGCCCTGATAGGCTGCACTTAGAATTCCAAAAGTAAACCCAAAGACACAGGCAAAACACATGGAGCAGGCAGCAAGTTGAATGGTATAGGGAAGCCGGCGGGCTAATTCCCCGCCCACCGACCTTCTATTTAAGTATGAAGTCCCGAAATTTCCGTGGATCACGCCATATATCCATCGGAAATACTGGATGTACAACGGGTCATTTAACCCCAATTGCTGCCGCATTGCAGCGACTTGCTCAGGCGAAGGCGTGTACAGCCCGCTCTGACTTAATGAAATTTCTACTGGGTCTCCAGGAGATATAACACCCAGAAAGAAGGCAAGCAGGGAAATGCCGACCAACACCAGCAATAGCGACGACAAGCGGTGCAGAAGATAGCGGCCCATATCTATTGAGCCCAAATGATACTGGGAAGCTCAAGGCCGTACAATTTTGCGTCATAGCCAGTCAGCTTTGTACTGTACGCCAACAAAGTCACGTTGTTATACAATGGAACGATGGGGAACTCCCTTGTTGAGATTTCCTGAATCTGGTCGTACAACGCTTTGCGCGTGTCCATATCCAGTGTCGCCGCAGCCTCCGCCATCAGCTTATCTACCTCGTTGCTCTGGTAACCGAGACTGTAGTTCTGATTTTGGTCTCCGCTGACAAGCATAAACCGGCGAAATATCGTAGCGGCTTCGCTGTTGGAAAGCCCCTGATCCATACGCGCAATACCGTAGTTAGCGGCCTTCATATCTTCTCTCATAACGGCGCTTTCCACTGGCTGGATGGAGATATCCAAGCCGATTTCTGACAACCAGGCGGCAATCAGCTCAGCTTCGATTTTTTCGGCGGAATCACTGTCACTGATCAGGTATGTAACTTCAGCCCGTCCGCCGCCAAGCACCTCGCTGGCAAGGCTTTTGGCCTTTTCCATATCCTCGTCAACAGGAAAATCCTTATAGAATGGGGTGGAATAGTTAAGAACATTGGTAGTGGGGACGCCGAAGCCATAATTCAAGTCGTCCACTAGCGTCGCCCGGTTGAGAGCAAGGCTGACTGCCTGGCGCATCCGAACGTCATCAAAAGGGGCCTTAGTGCCATTGAGAGCAAGGTATTGGATCATGGTAGATTTGTTGGTGGACAGCGCAAAATCGGGGTCACCGTTTAGTTCTACGGCAAGGGAGGCTGGAATGGCGTTCAGGTCTAGCACTCCCAGGATTTCACCTGATTTAAGGGCGGAAAAGCGTGTGTCCGCGTCGGGTATTCTCATAATACGAATGTATTTAGCCTTAGCCTTCTCACCATAGTAGTCCTCGTTACGTTCCAAAAGGAGATATTCATCCAGCACGTTCTCAATGAGTTTGAACTGGCCTGTACCCTGAACAAGACCATTAAAGTCGCCATCCGGTGTAAAGCCCTTGGGACTGAAGATGGCGCTGCCAAAGTTGACCATATTATAGAGCTGGGTGGGCGCAGGCTCTGAGAAGATGAGTTTAAAGTTGTAATCATCAACCTTTTGGTAGCTTTCAAGGTTTGGATAGTGAGTATTGATATCCAGTGGGTAAAACCGGGAGGACTTAACTCCCTGGCTCATCCTGTCGAAGCAGGCGACTACCGCATCCGCATTAAATGGTTCGCCATCGTGGAATTTAACTCCTTCCCGCAGCTTGAACACCCATTCTTTCCCGTCACCGGACATCTCCCAACTCTCGGCCAAGCAGGGTATTGGAGTGGCATTATCATCTTGTGTAATCAGCGGTTCCCAGACGTAGAGAATCTTGCTGCAATAGTAGCCGTCTTCCTCGCCAGGGGCCAGATTGCGGTAACCACCTAATACAATTTCCGCATCCAAGTTGACGGTTTGCGCCGGAGCCTGAGATAAAGCCTCTGTTGTGGATGGGGACGACGCACTGACAGATGGCGCCGAAGATACACCGGACGCGGGAGAAGGTGTATTCCGCGCACAACCCGCCAGAACTAACAACATCAAAATCGCCAACAGAGCTAAAAGAAATCGCCGAGTATATAATTTTGTTTTCGTTTTCATTTTCATTTTCATTTTCATTTTCATTTCTCCTCGTATTTATATTCTCATATTTATATTCGCATATTCATATTCTCGTATTTATTACGGGATCGCAGGAAAATTTTCGTTTGTAGAAAATTTTCTTCATCGTGTGTGAAACGCTTGCCATTTCACCGCCGCATTTCAACGAGGCGGGAGATATGCCCCCGCCTGTGGGGAAGCGGGCCCCCACTTACGCTTTGCGTTAAGAGGGGGAAATCAGAAGCCGAGTTATATTCTCGTATGTATAGTCTTATTGTGATGGGCGCCAGATCAGCAGCCCGGATCGAAATGCGTGACGGCGCACAACCGGCCCATCTCTTATCTTATAGTACCGTTTCAGTATCTTTTGGGCGGCAGGTTTATCAAATTCCCCTTGAATGTATCGCGCAGCCATAACCAAGAGTGATTCCATACTGTCATAGGCATAGACCCTCTCATTGGGAATCTCTATCACGGTTGCCACTATTCCCAATTCCCGTAAGATGATTTCAAGATGGCGATAATCCAGCCTTGTGTAGCGCACAGGCAACCCTAACTCGCGCTCCAACGCGGGGAGAAACGGCTGCTCCGGACTTTCATTCATCCCAATAATACATATCTTTTGTGCGCAGTTATTGATTTTGAGCAGGCAGTCCTCAATGGATCGCATCCGATAAAAGCAGTTATAGGCAAATATGGCGTCGCAAGATGGCGGCTCACAGTTTTCCCATTCACAGCAGACAGTCTCGATACCAGATATGCCCTTTTTAAAAGCAATTTGCCGCAGGCGGTCAAGGTTATCTTGCGAGATGTCAACACAGATAAGCCGACTACACAATTCCGCTAGCTTAAATGTATAATTACCCCAGCCAGGACCCAGTTCAATGATACTTTGAATATCGTATTCATTGCTAAGCAGTTCGCATATCTTATTGGCAATAACAATGGAATATGGGTCTGGTTCTACGGATTGTTTTTCCTGTGTGACGCGGCGCCAGAACGCCTTTTCCACCTCGACATCCCTTACCCTGTCACTATAATCTCCGAAGGGCTGCTGCATAGAAGCTCGCCATGCATCGCCACTTATACATTTCGTTACCATAGCTTCCTCCCAAAACAAAAACGCCGTGTTCTAAGAACACGGCGGAATATGTTGGTATAAAATATCTGTGCCACAGCGTCTTCTTAGATACGAAGAAGATTAACTATTACACCATACACAGGTATTCTGGCTCGAACATCAAACACTGTCTTTCGCCTTCCCAGAACAAGTTCCAGTGGCATAATAAAAAACGACTCTGTTCACACAGCAGCGGCTCTGCGCGGGATTTTCACCCGGCTTCCCTGATCTATGGATATTTTTATTCGATTGTTAGGATATTTACATATGGCAAAAGCCATGTATATACGACATAATATACGGGATATTAACAAGGAAGTCAATAAGAACCTTTGGGAAAATTGGCATAAGAACCTTTGGTTGTCGCTCATGTTTTTAAAATTTTCAAATATACAAAGAGATTCGATTTTCGGTTCGGTCTGGGAAATTCAAACACTACTCATATTCATTATTATCATCGTCGTCGTCATAATAATAATTGAGCTTTTGTCGATGCTTAAAATACCATATGGCTATGAGGCCGCCCAATGCGATGACGAGTCCTGGTATGAACAGCGCCAGTTGTCCTGTCGGAATGCGGCTTTCTTCCGGGTCGAGGGCGGCTTCAACTACAACATCTGTAATAGGCGTGGCTGATGGTTGCATTGTTGTTGGGGATGGCGTCGGCATCGGCGTGGGCATCCCGCTGAATTGAGACGGGATTGGTTGTGGAACGCTGACGGGTGACGAAAGGCAACTCAGCGTATATCTTGCTACCTCCAAGATCCATCATGAGAATGCCAGACGAACTGACAACAACAGGTACAGGAAAGACGCCAGCGTCGGTTTTAAGTTCAAACTCAACACCAGCTCATTGGGGACCAAGTTGCAAAATAAGCTTTTCAGGCTGCTCTGTTATCAGTATCTCGCTGCCATCGGTGTCGGCAATAGCGGCTGATTGGAATAATACCATCGTAGTAAATATGACTGTGAATATCAAAAAGATTCCGTTTTTGGATTTCATAATGTACCTTTGCGAGCACGCTTAAAGTTGCGCTCGTCGTACTCGCCTTTGCCGAACTTCCTGTGCAGCATTATATATAAAAAGGTTACGGCGGCTAAAGCAATCGCGATTAGGGTAGCCTTGCGCCCCTCTGTGCCGAAGGCGTTCGGGATGCAATATAGGTGAAGTTGTCATCAATAACGCTTCCATCAACGCTATCCGGACAGCGCAGAAAGCGTTTGAGGGAGTAGCCGCAGAACATGGCAGTCCCAGTGAGGATGATATCCAGTTATGAGTTGATGAAATCCGTTATAGAGTTTTAGAAAAGAAATAGCGTCGGATCAGCTCCGACGCTCGAATATGGTTTTATCTATAGCGCTATAACTCAGTATTAACTTAAAATGTCATGATGCCCCACATCCACCAGAATAATCATAATACTACCTTCATAGTACCAGATTATACGAATATCCATGTTTACACTGCATTCAAACAGGTCGGTCGTCCCCTGAATCCGCTTTGTTCTGAGCGATGGATGAAGAGGATTAATACTCAACAGTTTTAGCTTACTCATGATCTGTTTTCTTTCGTTGGTCTCCAACCTTTTATAATGACGCTTGAATCTCTCCGTAAAAGTGAATTGGTATGCCATCAATTAGCCTCCAACTCATTCATCAGATTTTCAATGCTATCAAAGATTGGTTGTTCACCATTTTTGATCTTTTTTTTTACATCGTTAATCTCGGAGCGAAATTCCTCAACAACCTTTTTGGGATATACAACAACAGGCATGATCTGAATCACACCGTCCTTTTCCGTAATCTCCAGCTTGTCGCCTTCTTGAATACCCAGCTTGTTTATAAGTTCCTTTGGGATCGTCACCTGTGACTTAGTGCGTAATTCAGCGAGCATATCTATCAGCCTCCATTAGTTGGAATTTCTTACTTTCTTACTAATAGTATAATCGTTCCTTATGCTAAGTACAATCCAAATTTTCAATTTGTGTATGATTCTCACGGATTGCTTACAGATCACTCATCATGTCCGCTTTGCCCATAAATCAAAAATGATGCAGGTAAATTCATAGCTCAAACACGGATTCAACTGCTTCAATTTTTAACTCGCGAATCCCCGCTAACCCGCCAAGGTATGTCCTGAGAAACCCAACCTGCCATGGGAAGCATAGAACGTCAGCCGGTACGGTTTGGGTATCCAAGGCGTCCCGGGTTTTCAACACTTTGAAAAAAGAAAATCGCTGAAAGCCGCATGGCGGCTTATTTTTTTGTCAAATTATCGAAAATTTATGCTGCACGGTGTTGTAATCTGTGATATAATAGAGAAAAACCGGAGGTGCAGCCATGAAGCTTGGTTACGATACTAAATCACCCAACCCGACTTATTTCATCCAGAAAGGGTTCCGCAACGGCAAGAAGGTGTCGTCGAAAAATATTGCAAAAATCGGCAGGCACAATGAGCTGCTCGCGCAAGGCGTTGCCGACCCGCTTGCATATGCCAGGGATCAAGTGGCAGAGTATAACCGCCTATATGGCGAGGGGAAAGTCGAGTTGAGCATAAA
>WRNV01000058.1 GCA_009776445.1 Oscillospiraceae bacterium
ACTAGTTTGGAAAAGATTGCTTTCTATACTGATCGCAATAGTGATGAGCTGTTCAGCTATATCCATATCTGCGATCAGCGTGTCAGACACACCTGCCGCATGGGCGGCAAAAGACATAGAAAAAGCTATCTCCCTTGGGTTTGTACCCACGTCATTGCAAAACGCATATGCCCAACCAATAACGCGCGCCGAATTCTGCGCTCTAGCTGTAACTTTTTATGAAATAATGATGGGAGCGATTGACGAAGAAGATGCCCTGATTTATGGATACAAAGATACCTTTGATATGAATGTGAAAAAGGCGGCTTTAATAGGTGTAGTCAACGGCGTTGGCGATGGGAAGTTTGACCCTGACTCCGGAATAACACGGGAACAAGCGGCTACTATGCTATCCCGCCTCGCTGGTGCAACTTCAATCTCTCTTCCGGAATCAGAAGTAACTTTTTCAGACATCAGTGACATTTCGACATGGGCTAACGATGCGGTTGGCCAAATGCAGGCTTCAGGTATCATGCAAGGGGTTGGCGATAATTCTTTCGCCCCTAAAGAACGCTACCAAAGGCAACAGAGTATCGTCACGATTCTGAGGTTATTTGAAATGGTGAATCCTGACGTCGATCCGTATTATTTATCCTGGGCTTTAGGTTGTTCGGCAATCATAGCGACCAATAACAGGGCGGATCCGCATCAATTTGGTACGCTTATAAGAAGCCCCGCAAATGCTGCTATAATAAAAACTATGCTGTCTCGTGACTGGAACTGCGGAAGCCGCGAAGATATAATCAATACGATTGGACAAATGACAGATGATGGCCATAATGCCTCTTTCGCCGAAGCGTATGAAATTGTAAATTCTCTGACAAAATCAGAATATGAAGCATTACTCGCGCTTTCCAGCGATATGGACAAGTATATGTGGCCATTGACGAAATCTATTGGCGATAAATGGGGAGATAAACAAATTAAAGCCTGGGATTGGTTCCGTATGGTTCATCTTGCGGGCTGGGGTTACGTGGCTGGGTATATTCAACTTGAAGAGGCATATGAACTTATGCAACCGATCATAGACAAGCTGCGCAGCACATTTTCATCATGGGAGGAAGCCTGCGATAACTATATGGATGGCTACGCATGGTGGTCACGAACAGATGTAAGCCAGACGGTTTCAGAATACAAGAACAGGCTTAAAATATATCAGGATATTAAAGAAGATTTGACGCTTTTTAACCCTTCGGTTTGGGAATGAAGCAGAGTAAACAGGGGAACAACTGATTTGGAGGAAGAATAAAATGGCTATCAATCGAGTTGAAATCAAGGATTTTCTCGTGTTCAAGGGCGAGTTAGCAATGGTCTTCTGCCCTGGCGTAAATGTGATTATCGGCGGGAACGGTACTGGGAAGACGACTTTACTTAAGTGCCTATACGATTTGAAGCGATCATATCTACTATATCCGAGAGGTACTTACAATTTTGATAGAGTTGGCTCATTTGAAGAAGGCTTAGTCGTAGTTAGCGAACCAAAAAGCGAGGTGCAGGAACTAGAATGGGGAACGGCATACTTGAGCGGATTAACTAAAAACTTCGTGTACATACCCGAAAAGGATATCCTTGAACACGCAAAGGGACTCCTCCCCTTTATTGAACAAAAGCCAACAGGGTTTAGTCCAATATACAAAGATGCCTTAGTAAATGCACAGGATATACCGACTAACAAGCAAAACGAACTGCAAAGAAACACCGGGGGTACTATTGCCGGGATTATCGGCGGTTATATCGAATGGGTGCAAAGCGAAGGAACTTTCTACACAGTTCGCACAGATGGCATGCGTATACCATTTTCTGTTGAGGCAAGCGGTTTTAAGAAACTTGGATATTTAGGATTGCTTATTACAAGCGGTCAACTTGAATCTGGCACAGTTCTCTTCTGGGATGAACCAGAAAACAGCCTCAATCCCGAACTTGTGCCTATACTTGTTGATGTTCTGCTTGAACTTTCGCGCAATGGTGTCCAAATTTTTATAGCTACTCACAGCTACGATGTTGCGAGGTGGTTTGAACTAAACAAAGCAGAAGGCAACATTCTCAGATATTTCAACATGAGAAAAGAAAACGTTGGAATAGTCGCTGATGTCGCGGATGATTATGCATCATTGCCAAACAGCGTCATTGAGGACGCAGGTAACAAACTCCTGCGTCGAGTTACCGAAGTTGCGGCAGAAAATGCGGGGGTGAAGTGGAAATGACACTGACTGATGATAGCGGGACAATGAAGTTTGACTTTTTCGGATTCATTACTGCGTTTTATTACGACATTCCTGATAACCAGTGCAGTGGGCTGAAACTTGTTGATTTTATCGCAGAAACCGAATCAGAGCAGATTTTTATTGAGGCAAAGAACTATGTAAACACATCCGATTCTCAGGTAATTCAGGCTGCAATGGAAAAGCGCCAGGAAATAGATTATCGTATGCTTACTGATCCTGTGGCAACCTTCCCCCTTGAAATTGGCATGAAGTTTAAGGACAGCTTATTCCGTTGCCTTGTATCCGGCAATGAATTCAAAAAACCGATTGTTCTCCTGCTTATAATCAATCCGCCTCCGGAGCTAAAAGCACGCGACCGGGAGCGGTTGATATCGACTATCAGAAACGGGTATATCCCAAGCAATATGCATAAAAAGCCGAATCAATACCCAAAGATGCAACCACTTTTTTTCGATATGCCAAACATAACAGAAGTGTTCGATCGGTACGGATTCAGAGTTTCAATATTGTCTTAAGGTGGGCCTTGCCCACAGCAGTTAAATGGGTAATCAGACACGACGCCTTGCACTACACACAATTCCTAAAGGCGCAAAACTCTTCAGGAGTTTCAAATTCAATAGTAGCGTGTTGTATTTCTTCCTGTTTCAACTTAGCGCGGATACTGTTCTTTACTTCAACTAATTGCGCTATCGGTATGGTTTTTAATATGACATGAACCGTAAGGATGTTGTATTTCTCGTCCAAAGACCAAATATGTAAATCGTGTATATCGTCAATCTGCTCAATGCTTCTTAGCTCGTTAACAATATGTTCGCGTTCGATTCCCACTGGAGCGCCCTGTAATAAAATAGGCATTGCTTGTTTTATATTCTTTGCTACGTTGTATAGAACATAACAAGCGCTAAGTATAGATAGGATAGGGTCAATTATTGTCAAACCAGTAAAATACATTACAGCCGAGCCGACTAGCACGGCAGCCCATCCTAAAACATCTTCAAGCAAATGCAGCGAAACGACCCGCTCATTTATTGAACTTGCTTTTCGTGTTCGCAAAACGGCTACACCGTTAATCACAATACCAATCACAGCAAGCCCGAACATCCCTACTGCGTACGTTTCCTGCGGCGCAAACAAGCGACGGATAGCTTCAGTTAAAATGAAAATACTCCCCACTACCAAAACAATCGAGGTAATAATCGCCCCTAAGAGTGAATAACGCTTATATCCATATGTATACTGACTCGTGCTTCCTTTTCCTGATTTTTTTTGAAAATACCATGCAAGCGCAAGAGATAAACTATCGCCAAAATCATGCGCCGCGTCGGACATGATCGCGATACTGTTTGTTAACGATCCGCCGACAAGTTCAATAACTGTGAATGACAAATTCAGAAAAAAAGCTAATCCGATATTCCCATCATTACCATGCGAATGGCTATGGCTATGGCTATGGCTATGATTATGACTGCGATTGTGACTATCATTATGATTGTGATCCATGATTCTTCCTCCACCATTTGTCATACAATACGGGAAAACTGCTCAATTGCTGTTGATAGTTTTTTTATTGTTTCTTCTTCTTTCCCCTCTCGAATGCCGTCTAGAACGCAATGGCGCAAATGCTCCTCCAAAATCACTTGCCCCGTTTTATGGAGCGCAGCTTTCGCGGAACTGATCTGAATTAGTATATCCTCACAGGTTCTTTCACCTTCAACCATTTTAATAAGGGCGCGGACTTGTCCCTCAATTTTTTTCAGACGATTTAGAACGGCTTTATTGTCTATACCCTGCTTCACACACACTCACCTCATTTCGATTATGGGGTATACCCCCTACCCCCATATAATAGCTTAGATTTTTTTCAATGTCAATATTTTTTATTGAAATTTCAGGTATATTGCTATATAGTCACGTTAAGCCTATCAGCCTATCAGCCAATCAGCAGATCAGCCTATAAAATAAAAATGGAGAAGAAAACTTGGATTTAACGGAAATAGTCTTTATTGATGTCGAGGTCGGCTTCAAAAACAAGAAAATCATAGATATCGGCGCTATAACCGGGGCTGGGCGGGAATTCCACTCAAGTTCGGTGTCGGCTTTTTCTGCTTTCATTCGAGACTGCAAGTATATTTGCGGGCATAACATGATTAACCACGACCTAAAATATCTCGATAAAGATATTATTGGCAGCGGCGAGAAATTCTATATTGACACGCTATATCTATCACCGCTTCTATTCCCCAAAAAACCATATCACCGTCTAGTCAAGGACGACAAACTTGCTGTCGATGAAATAAACAACCCGCTTAACGACGCAAAAAAATCCCGCGACTTGTTCTTTGACGAAGAGGCGGAGTATAAAAGCTTGGACAAACGCTTGCGGCGTATATACTTTGGGTTGCTTTGCGGCGCAGCGGAGTTTAATGGTTTTTTCCGGTATATCGGCGATAAAAACCCGGAAAGCGATATAGACGGTTTGATTCGCGAAAGATTTGCCGGCGAAATATGTGAAAACGCCCCGATCAGTAATATAATAGAAAAACACACGATAGAAACTGCTTTCGCGCTTGCGTTAATCAACGTTATCAAACACGACTCGCTTACTCCCCCATGGGTAATAAAAACCTATCCACGCGTCGAGAGTGTCCTCCACTATCTAAGAAACCAAAAATGCCAATCATGCGCATATTGCGAACAATGGTTGGACGAAACAAAGGCGCTAAAGCGCTTTTTCCATTTTGACGGATTTCGACGCTACGACGGATATCCGCTTCAACAGGATGCGGTAAAGGCTGCGATAAGCGGTGCCTCAATACTCGTCGTTTTTCCCACAGGCGGCGGTAAATCAATAACGTTCCAGTTACCCGCCCTAATGGCAAGCACGAACGAAAAAGGCTTGACAGTAGTAATTTCGCCGCTCCAATCCTTGATGAAAGACCAGACGGACACCCTTGAAATACAGCATAATATCACCGACGCTGTGACGATAAACGGTTCCCTCGACCCTGTAGAGCGAGCTAAAGCTTTTGAGCGAGTGGAAAATGGCTCCGCAAGCATTTTATATATTTCACCCGAATCGCTACGCTCAAAGTCGATTGAACTGCTACTGCTCAAAAGGAACGTAGTAAGGTTCGTTATTGACGAGGCGCACTGTTTTTCGACATGGGGGCAGGATTTCAGGGTTGACTATATGTATATCGGAGACTTTATGAGAAATCTGTGGAAAAAGAAAGGCTTGACCCAAAGCTTGCCCGTATCATGTTTCACAGCGACAGCAAAACACAAGGTCATCGAGGATATTAGAAACTATTTCAAAAATAAACTGTCGCTCGACCTTGAAGTATTCCGCGCGAGCGCCGCGCGCCCGAATCTGAGTTTCCACATAATACATAAAGACGACCTGGACGAAAAAAAGGTTGTGCTCAGGCAGCTCCTGTCTGGCGCCGATTGCCCGACTATCATTTACGTATCTATTACCAGCCATGCCGAGAAGCTCTCTGCAATGCTGACCGCCGCTGGCTTCCCGGCAAAACCATACCATGGGAAAATGGATAAGCGCCTCCGGGTGGCCACACAGAATGAGTTTATGAGCGGGGAAATAAAGATCATAGTAGCAACCACGGCTTTTGGGATGGGCGTCGATAAAAAAGACATAGGTATGGTCATCCACTACGACATATCCGACTCAATTGAAAACTACGTCCAGGAAGCCGGTCGAGCTGGCCGGGACGAGAATATTAGCGCAAACTGTTATGTACTGTTTACCGACGAGGATTTGAATAAGCGTTTCATCATGCTCAACCAATCGAAAATTACACGCAAAGAAATCCAACAGGTGTGGAAAGCTTTGAGAAATCTTATGGCATCATGCTCATACGTTTCACGATCCGCGCTCGAAATCGCAAGAGCAGCCGGCTGGGACGACTCCGTACCTGAAATGGAAACAAGGATCAGGACATCTATCAATGCGCTTGAACAATCCGGTTTCGTGCAGCGCGGACAGAATATGCCAAGGATTTTTTCCGATAGTATATTAGTCAAGAATATGGAAGAGGCAAAGGCCAGGATAGATAATTCGGCGAGATTCGACGATGCTTCCCGCGCGCAAGCCGTACGTATTATGAGCAGCTTGCTTTCAGCAAAAAGCAAAGCCAGAGCTAGAGCCAAGTCCAATGCAAAAAACGATGATGAGGATGGAGAATCGCGAGTCGACTACATGTCCGACAGGCTAGGTATCGTAAAGGCGGATATCATAAGAGTGATCGGGCTTTTACGCGAGGAAAAAATCCTGGCCGACGCGAAGGATCTTGTAGCGTTCATTAAACGAGGAGAAAAAAGCAACCACTCGGAAGCCATTTTTGCCGCGCATAAAAATGTCGAGAACTTCTTGTCCCGTTATCTGTATTATGGGGAAAAGACCTACAATATCAAAGAAATGAACGAGGCGCTTGAGGAGGAATACCCTGAAACGTCAATCGCGCAGCTTCACACGATAATCAACTACTATGATATCAAACGTTTCGTGAAACGGACTCGCGAATACAATAAAAACCTACTGACGCTCAAGCCATATTTCCCCCTATCGGAAATACGCGCAAAGAGCGGCAAACGGCACAGGATAGCTGAAGTAATTATTGATTACTTGTATTCCAAGACCATCGACGAACCTCGTATTAAGGGCGCCGACGACGTTTGCGTCGAGTTTTCCATTCTAGAACTTAAGGAAGAATTCGCGCTCAGTATATATAACGAAGTGGCAGAGACAGCCGAGATCGAGGACGCTTTATATTACCTGCTGAAAATCGGCGCTATGAGAATCGACGGCGGTTTTCTGATTATCTATAACGCGATGCGCATCGACCGTCTGGAACACAGCAATAAGGCTATATACAGCAAAAAGCATTACGGGCAACTTGAGGAGTATTATAAGAATAAGCGGCAACAGATCCATATCATCGGTGAATACGCGAAGCGCCTGATAGACGACAATCAGAAAGCCATGGATTTCATGGACGACTATTTTATGATGGAATACGAAGAGTTTCTCGATAAGTACTTTAAAGGCAGGGACAAAGAAATCAGCCTAAATATCACACCTGCTAAATACAAGAAACTATTCGAGGAATTGTCCGTTTCACAGCTTCGAATTATTAAAGATTGTGAATCAAAGCTCATTGTAGTGGCAGCAGGCCCAGGAAGCGGCAAGACGAAGCTGCTGACCCACAAACTGGCTTCCCTGTATATTATGGAAGACGTCAGGCATGAGCAAATGCTTATGCTGACGTTTTCGCGCGCAGCCGCAACCGAGTTTAAAAAACAGTTGGTACGGCTAATAGGCAACGCGGCGAACTTTATACAAATTTCAACATTCCATTCCTATTGTTTCGACTTGCTTGGCAAAGTTGGCGACCTTGAAAAGTCTGATATCATCATAACGAGGGCAGTCGAAAAAATAAATGCCGGTGAAGTAGACTTCACGCGGTTGACAAAGGTTGTTTTGGTTATAGATGAAGCGCAGGATATGAACGACGCGGAGTATTCCCTTGTGGAAACGTTAATGGAGAAAAACGACGATATGAGGGTGATCGCGGTAGGCGACGACGACCAGAACATATATGAGTTTCGAGGATCTAGTCCCGCTCATTTTGAGTCGCTGTTGGATGTTCATGGCGCGAAGAAATACGAACTGCTAGAGAACTACCGTAGCAGTGCTAACATTGTGGAATTTGCCAACAGCTTCGCGACAACGATTTCTCATAGGATAAAAACAAAGCCAATAAAACCGATGAAAAAGAAAACCGGTGAGATCAGCATATGCAAACAGGTATCAAGGAACATCGTGACCCCTGTCGTCGACGCGGTTATCAGCAAACAGCTCTCCGGGACGACATGTATTGCTACTAGGACAAACGAAGAAGCTTTCAATACTGTTGGGATTTTGCTCAAGAAAGGCATTGCAGCCAAATTGATACAAGCCAATGATGATTTCAGTTTATACAATCTTACGGAAATTCGGGATTTAATAAACTCCGCTTGCGACACAGACGACAATTATATTATTAGCGACAAAGTTTGGCAGAAAGCAAAATCCGATTTGAGCGCAAAATACGAGGGTAGTGAGAATCTGCCCGGCACGGTCAAACTTATCGAAGATTTTGAGCAGACGAACAAAGAAAAGAAATATAAGAGTGATTTTAAACAGTATATACGCGAATCAAAGTTGGAAGACTTTGTATCAGGGGCGGAAAGCTCAATACTCGTTTCGACTATACACCAGACTAAAGGTAGGGAATTTGACAACGTCTTTCTAGCATTCAGCGGATACCCAAAAATGGACGACAAAACTAGGAGAGCGCTTTATGTAGCAATAACGCGTGCAAAGCAGAATCTGTACATCTACTGCAACTGCGACTGTTTTGACAGGATAAATACTGGAAATATTAAAAGAACTTTGGACAATACCAACTACCCTACCCCGTCGCTGATATGCCTACAGCTTTCCCACAAGGATGTAGCTCTCAGCTTCTTTATCGCGCGTAGGCGCGAGATAGACTCTATAGTGAGCGGTCAGGAACTATTGGTCAGCGAAGCCGGCTGCTTTTGGGGCGCTAAGCAACTTGTTCGTTTTTCGGCGAAGTTTTGTACACAAATGGCGGCATTGAAGGAAAAAGGATACAATCCGGTAAGGGCGTATGTAAGGCATATCGTCTTTTGGCAAGGCAAGGACATGAAAAAGGAGATTAAAATCATTCTGCCGAACGTAGAGTTCGAAAAAGACGAAGAGGTGGTTTTATGAACGGCAAAAAATCGGATAACTTCGTGATCCATGGTGATATTTGTTACAGCTTGGATCAAAATACACTTCGTTGTGTTGAGGGCGGATATCTGGTCTGCAAAGACGGCAAGTCGCAAGGCGTGTACCCATCGTTGCCCGATTGGTATATGAACCTGCCATTGCTAGATCATTCTGATAGATTAATACTCCCCGGCTTAGTGGATTTGCACATGCACGCACCGCAGTTCGCCTTTCGGGGGTTGGGAATGGACCTGGAGCTTCTGGAATGGCTCGAGGCTTACACGTTCCCGGAAGAGTCGAAATACCGCAATCTTGGCTATGCCCGCAACGCTTACGCAGCGGTAGCCCGTGACCTTGTAAACGGACCCAACACGCGCGTTTGTATGTATGCTACAGTACACTTGCCCGCAACGCGGTTGTTGATGGACATGATGGAAACGACAGGGTTGGTGTGTATGGTAGGCAAAGTAAACATGGACCGCAACAACCCACCGTATCTTTGTGAGTCTAGCGCAGCCCTTAGCGCCGAGCATACCCACATGTGGCTGGCGGCGTCAGCGGGGCGCTACAAAAATGTTTCCGCTATTCTGACGCCGCGATTCATCCCGGTTTGTTCAGATGAATTGATGGGTATGCTCCAAAAGCTGCAAAAGGAGTTTAATGTTCCTTTACAGTCGCACCTGTGCGAAAGCAGGGCTGAAGTCGAATGGGTACGGAAATTATGCCCTAACAGTAAAAACTACGCCGACGCCTACGACAGTTTTGGACTGTTTGGCGGCGATGTACCGACAATTATGGCGCATTGCGTCTGGCCTGAAGAAGACGAAATAGCCCTGATTCGCGAGAAAAATGTATATATAGCCCACTGCCCGCAATCCAACGCAAACCTGACCTCCGGAGTCGCCCCCGTCCGCCGATTGCTGAATAACGATGTGCAGATTGGCCTTGGTAGCGACGTGGCTGGCGGATGCCACACATCGATATTCAGAGCCATGGCGGACGCGATCCAAACGTCAAAACTCCGCCATCTCCTGGTGGATCGGTCAGAAGCGCCGCTTTCAATTGCTGAAGCGTTCTACCTCGGAACATTAGGCGGGGGTTCATTTTTCGGGAATGTCGGTTCTTTTGCCGCTGGATATGAATTTGACGCTATTATCATTGACGATACGTCGATATACGCCCCATTCCCTCTGACGGTCGAGGAGCGTCTGGCAAGAGTGATGCATTTCTCCGATGACCGGCATATCCAGGAAAAATATGTCCGGGGTAAATGCGTGAAATGCTAGCTCTTTGGCAACGCTAAGTCAGCCCACTGTTCTTTCAGCACTTCCAAAAATACCTTGAGATTATCAGGTATTGCGTATTTATATTCAGCATCGCTCAGCGAGTCATAGAGTTCCTCAAGCAGATTGTTGATTTCCTTTGGGCTTATGTTGTACGCGTCGCCAAGTATTTCTTCCTGCGTGGCGTTTGGCGCGGTCAGGATTATCTTGAGCAGTACCGAAAGGTAATCTCTTGCCTTATCAGAAAAATCGACAAAGTTGTTGTACGCAGTTGACAGCGAAGCGGCGCACGCTACCGCTAACGAATCTGTTTTTTTGTGAGCGCGGGTCATGTTTACCCATGTAATAGTGTCAAAGTGCTCAAGGCTCTCGTCAAAATCTTCGACCATTTCAGCAAGTGTACTTTCGTAATGAAAGTAATCACGATATGCCCCAACGGCTAGCTCAAGCGCTTGTTTCAGGTCTTCGGTTTTTGATAGGTCAAAAGATTCGGTTCTATGATCCATACCCAGATAATAGTTCAGTACTTCAATGTACTTCACACTATCATAATCATACATATGCTAATCTTCACCCCTTCAATTATTAAGGTTACAATACTCGCAGTCGAAAATATTTGCGGTATACTGCTTGGCTTGTTACAGTTTTGGATGCCGCCTGAACAGTAACCTTGCTTTTTCCGCTAAGCTATCAAGGAATTTTTCCGAGGAATTCCCTCATTTTGAGGGAATTCCTCATCGATCGGGTTTTATTCGGCTTTGCCGTCGCAACCAAGGACGTTAATCAGCTTATTTTTGACCAACGATTTGATGTTCGCGCGCCCGGGCGCGAGGTATTGACGAGGGTCAAAATGTGATGGGTTTTTCTTCATGTGTTCCCGGATGCCCGCCGTCATGCCCAGACGCAGGTCAGAATCTATGTTTATTTTGCATACGGCGCCACGCGCGGCTTCTCGGAGCATCTCCTCCGGAATCCCGATAGCGTCAGGCATTTCGCCTCCATTCGCGTTGATGATTTCGACGAATTCGGGGACTACAGACGACGCGCCGTGCAGCACAATCGGGAAATTTGGGAGTCTCTTTGAAACTTCCTCAAGGATATCAAACCTGAGCCTGGGTTTTTGGCCGGGTTTGAATTTGTACGCCCCATGACTTGTACCGATAGCTATTGCGAGCGAATCGACGCCTGTTCGCGACACGAATTCTTCCACTTCTTCCGGGCGTGTAAAGCTAGCGTCTTCTGCCGAAACATTTATAGCGTCTTCAATGCCGGCTAGCTTTCCAAGCTCGCCCTCGACTACCACTCCCCTATCATGCGCGTACTTTACAACCTCAAGCGTAAGCCGGACATTTTCCTCAAAAGAGTGTTTTGAGCCATCAATCATTACGGATGTGAATCCGCCGTCGATGCAAGACTTACATATCTCAAAGTCCTCGCCGTGGTCGAGGTGGACGCATATCGGCAGACCAGTGTCGATTTCCGCCGCCTCTATCAGTTTCATTAGGTATACATGTTTCGCGTATTTTCTCGCGCCTGCGGAAACCTGGAGGATAAGCGGCGCCCGAACCTCTGCCGCCGCCTCGGTGATTCCCTGGATAATCTCAAGATTGTTTACATTGAACGCTCCGATCGCGTATCCGCCCTCGTAGGCTTTTTTGAACATTTCTTTTGATGTGACTAAAGGCATTTTGCAATAACCTCCTCGTTATTCTGGAATTAGATTGAATTATATCACACAACGGTTATCATAAACAAGGTTTTTTTATTACATTTCGCCATTTCAAGTAGAGAAGGTGTTAATGTTCAGTGTCATCCAAAACGCAGTGTTACTGTTCAGCGGGTGTCCAAAAACTCGCAATGGTTACAGGCTCCGCACACAAGTTTTGAAAATTGTACAAGTTTTCACTGCAGTACCAGTGCGTTGCCTGTAACCAACCTGTGTTTTTGGGTGCCCACTGAACAGTTTCAACGCAGTATAATCTTCCGTTACGCTTTTAGCCATTTTTCGTTGACAGTACTGGAATGTATGATGTATAATGCATCAACGCGAGCAAGTATAGGCAGTTTTCTATCCTGGCAATAGCGCAGCCCAAGCAATATGGTTGCGTGTTGCCGGGTTGCGGACATAGCCAATAACTTATAGCTTATAGAACACTCTACATTTTAGATCTATAGGAGGAAACTGTGTGAACATTTTAGTATGCGTAAAACAAGTTCCGGATACGACGGAGATCAAGATCAATCCGGAAACAAACACATTGATCAGAGAAGGCGTGCCAAGCATCGTTAACACATTTGACGGATTCGCCCTCGAAATGGCAGCCCGTATCAAAGACAAACAGGGAGCAAAGATCATAGCGATGGCGATGGGGCCGGAGCAAGCGAAAAATGCCCTGAAGGAGTGCCTGTCAGTTGGCGCTGACAAAGCCTACCTTGTTAGCGACAGGGCGTTTGGTGGTTCAGACACCCTCGCTACCGGGTATATCCTATCCAAAGCAGTAAAGGCAGTGGAAGCTGAGGAAGGGCCTTTCGATGTCATATTCTGTGGCAAACAGGCTATCGATGGCGACACCGCGCAGACTGGGCCACAGCTCGCGGAGCATTTGGACTACCCCCAGATAACTTGCATTACCGAAATAGAGATCGGGGATGGCAAAATCAAGGCAAAACGTGAGACGGAGTATGGAAAAGAAGTTTGGGAATCGCCTATGCCAGCCGTCGTCACAGTAACAAAACCTGACTTCGAGCCGCGCTACCCGACTATCAAGACAAAAATGGCCGCTAACAAAGCTATTATCCAGGTCCTCAGCATCAACGAGGTGAAAGCAGACGCGGAAAGAAGCGGCCTTAAGGGTTCGCCCACTAAGGTAAAAAAGACGTATGTGCCTTCGCGCAATAAAAACGGCATAATAATTAAAGAAGACTTGGCGTCGGAGTCGGCCAAAAAACTAGCTGGCCTTCTTAGCGACGTCGGCCTTTTATGAGGGGGTAATTAAATATGGAAGGTTATAAGAATATTTGGGTGTGGATNGAAACCTTCGAAGGGGTCGCGAGGAGCGTNGGCCTTGAACTGCTGTCGCCTGGACGCAGGATGTCCGACGCCACTGGGCANTCGCTTGTAGCGGTAATCATCGGCTACAAAGCTGAACCTGCGGTGAAGTGCGCCGTTAAGTATGGCGCGGATCAAGTGATAGTTTTAGATGATGAGCGTTTTTCGCGATATAATACTGAAGTGTTTGCGGATGCGATGCTGCAGTTGATAAAACAGTATAAACCTGATACCGTGCTGTATGGAGCGACCAGCACCGGGCGGGATCTAGCGCCCCGCGTAGCGAGCAGGCTGAAGACCGGGTTGACAGCGGATTGTACGGAATTGGAAATCGACGTGGATACAGGAAACGTGCAGTGGACCCGACCTGCGTTTGGCGGAAACCTGATGGCTGTCATCGAGTGTCCCGCAACTAGGCCGCAAATGGGGACAGTGCGCCCCGGGGTTTTTAAGAAAAGTGCTAGCGACGAAGAACGTGACGCAGAAATAATCCGGGAAACAATCGACAAGCTACCCGAAGGCAGGGCAAAACTGATCGAGCTCATCGCTGATACGGCGGAGGGAGTGGTCAACCTGGAGGAAGCTGAGTATATAGTATCCGGCGGGCGTGGGCTTGGAAAGCCTGAAAACTTCGCTTTGATCAAAGATTTAGCGGACGCTCTGGGGGGAGTCGTAGGCTCGTCCCGCGCGGCGGTCGACGCAGGATGGATATCCCACGCTCATCAAGTAGGCCAAACAGGAAAGACAGTTGGGCCTAAGGTCTATATAGCCTGCGGCATTTCCGGAGCTATACAGCATTTAGCTGGAATGAGCAGTTCGGATACGATCATAGCAATAAACAAGGATCCCGAAGCCCCGATCTTCAGCGTGGCGCACTACGGCATTGTAGGCAACCTGCTGGAAGTGCTGCCAGCCCTGACATCGGAGGTCAGGCGTATTAAGTCGGATAAGCTCTGTGTTGACGCGTCAACACCGTGCTAAGAAACTGCTTATGTCAACTTTTGTTAAAAACGTAGCTGTTTGGGCGGAAATCCGGAAACAACTAAACAGTTGCGAAAAAATAAAATATTAGAAATGGGGTTGCGAAAATGGATTTCAAGCAGGACGAAATGCATCAGGACTTGATCGAGATGTACCGTGATTTCGCTCAAAATGAAGTCAAGCCTTTGGCAGCGGAAATCGACAAGACTGAGCGCTTTCCGGACGAAACCGTTGTAAAGATGGCGGAGATGGGGCTTTTAGGTATCCCGATCCCCGAAGAGTATGGCGGCGCTGGGATGGACAATTTATCATATGCTCAGTGCATCGAGGAACTCAGCAAGGTGTGCGCGTCTACCGGGGTGATCCTGTCCGCGCATACATCGCTATGTACTTGGCCAATCTATGCCTTTGGCACTGAAGAGCAGAAACAAAAGTATTTAATACCATTGGCTTCGGGTAAAAAACTTGGCGCCTTAGGGTTAACTGAGCCGGGCGCGGGTACTGACTCGGCAATGCAAAAGACTACGGCGGTCCTGGACGGGGACTACTACGTACTCAATGGGAGTAAATGCTTTATCACGAACGCAGGTCCCGCTGACGTATATTTCATTCTGGCAATGACCGATAAAGAGCAGGGAACGCGAGGTATTTCAGGCTTTATCGTGGAAAAAGGAACCCCTGGCTTTACGATAGGGAAACACGAAGAAAAGATGGGGATCCGCGCGTCCACCACGTCGGAGCTGATCTTTGAGGATTGCAAAATTCCGAAGGAGAACCTGCTTGGCCAGGAAGGCAAAGGATTCAAATACGTCATGATGACTCTGGACGGTGGCCGCATCGGCATAGCGGCGCAGGCAGTAGGCATTGCGCAAGGTGCGATCGACGAGACGATACCATATGTCACAACGCGCGTGCAATTTGGAAAACGCATCTCGCAGTTCCAAAATACCCAGTTCCAGTTGGCCGACATGCAAACCAAAGTTGACGCGGCCCGCATGCTCGTCTACCGCGCCGCGTGCGCCAAAGACGCCAACGAACCATACTCCCACATGGCGGCAATGGCGAAGCTGTTCTCGTCCGAGGTTGCAAGCGATGTCACAAGGCGTTGCCTGCAGTTGTTTGGCGGGTATGGATATATGCGGGAGTTCCCAATGGAGCAGAAGATGCGCGACGCGAAGATAACCGAAATTTACGAGGGCACCAGCGAGGTACAAAAGATGGTCATATCCGCCTGGATGGGGCTAAAGTAAAAGAAGTGTTAAGTGCTGTGAGTATAGCTTGAAATTATTAAGACCACAGAACTAGGGGGGCTTAAAGGTTTACGCCCCCCTAGTGTGTGTAAGCGCCTCATAAGCGCCTTATATTTTATTCTTTTCTATAACGGCTATGTATAACCTTAGATATTTCCGATACAGGGATGACTGTAATAGCTAAGCCTAAGGCGACCAGCATTTCCTCAAGGTTGACTGGGTCAAGCCCAAAGAGTTTGCTCAACATCGGGATATAAATGACGCCGCAAGTCAGGACGAATGTACAAGCAAAGGCACCCCATAGCCACCAATTGTGATTTTTCAGAGTGAAAATCGACCCGGTTAGAGAACGTGTGGTGAAAGCCCGGAACATCTCGACAAAGCATGTTGTCGTGAATGCCATGGTCATGCCGACGGTGTTCGCTTCGTCAAACGTAAATCGCCAATGCCCATACTCAATGCGGTAACCAAAGAAGTATGAAAAAAGGATCAGCAGCCCCATGAAGACGCCTTGGATTATCATAAAAAGGCCAACTCCTCCATCAAACAGCCCTTCGTCCATCGACCGGGGTTTACGCTTCATGATGCCGTCTTCAGCTTTTTCCATACCCAGAGCCAAGCCTGGGGTTGAGTCGGTGACGAGATTGATCCATAGTAGGTGCGCCGCGCTCAGCAACCTAAATCCCAAAATGGACGCAAAGAAAACCGCGACTATTTCCGCAAGGTTCGTAGTAAGCTGGAATTGTATGACTTTACGTATATTGTCGTAAACCTTGCGGCCTTCTTCTACTGCGTGTATGATCGTCGCAAAATTGTCGTCAGCCAGCACCATATCACTGGCGCCTTTCGTGACAGCCGTCCCAGTAATCCCCATTCCAATGCCAATATCCGCTGATTTTATCGAAGCGGCGTCGTTGACGCCGTCGCCTGTCATGGCTGTGACCATACTGTTAGCTTTCCATGCCGTAACTATACGGGTCTTGTGTTTGGGTTGCACCCTAGCGTAAACGCTGTATTTTTTGACTTCGTTAACTAATTCTTCGTCAGATATGTCGTCTAGTTGCTCCCCTTCTATAGCTTGCGAGGCGTCCGTGATTATTCCGATTTCCCGCGCTATAGCGAACGCGGTGTCTTTATGGTCGCCTGTTATCATCACGGGGCGGATGCCGGCTTCGCGGCACTCCTTGATAGCGGCGTAAACCTCCGGGCGGCATGGATCTATCATGCCCAGAAAACCGATAAACACCATGTCGCACTCAAGAAAATCAGGCTCAAGGCTATCAGGCATGGCATCGCGCACGCGATAAGCCGCAGCTAGTACCCTCAATGCCCGATCCGAAAAATCCTTGGTTTGCTCCAAGACAGAATCGCGATACGCGCCCGTCATTGGCCGCTTCTCGCCGTTATCGAGGTATTCGGCGCATCTGTCAAGCAATATCTCACACGCGCCCTTTGTGTATTGGTAAAAGCGACCATCTTCGTTGTGGATCGTGCTCATTAGTTTACGGGTTGAATCGAAGGGCGCCTCCCCGATCCTGGGGTAAGACTTGTCCAGCTCGCTTTTTACTAGGCCCATATCGAAAGCATGATTAACAAGGGCGCATTCCGTAGGTTCCCCGTCTGCTTCGGACATATCCATGCTACGCGCGGCGTCGCTGCACAAAGCCATCGCTTTAGCCAAAAGCTTGGGATCGTCAGTAACGGAATCTACTACAGTCATGCGGTTTTGGGTCAAGGTGCCGGTTTTGTCGGAACATATCACCTGCGCGCACCCAAGTGTTTCAACAGCGGTCAATCTGCGGATCAGCGCGTTGCGTTTTGACATGGCCGTAACGCCTATTGATAAAATAATCGTAGTAACTGCGGGAAGGCCTTCGGGTATGGCGGCCACGGCAAGTGCTACGGCAATGATGAAGGTATTTAGGACAATATCGAAAATGCTCGCGCTTTGGGCCGAAAAGGCAATATCACGTATGACGCCAAACAAAAAAACGAAAGCGCAAATATAGACGCACATTTTAGTGAGCGTAACCGACAGTTGACCCAGTTTCTTTTGCAGGGGCGTTTCCTCCTGTTGCGCCTGCGCGAGGGCGTCGGCTATTTTGCCCATTTCGGTGTCCATGCCCGCCGCTACTACAACAGCGCGACCCCTTCCGTAGACGACGACGCTGCCTGAATAAACCATATTGAAACGGTCGCCTAATGGAACGTCCTTCGACCCTTCCTTGAGCATGAGCAGGTCGATGATTTTATTGACCGGTATGCTTTCTCCCGTGAGAGATGCTTCGTCTACCTTCATGGAATGTGATTCCAATATCCGGCAATCAGCGGGTACAGCGTCGCCTGCTTCCAAGGCGACAACATCACCTACAACCAGGTCTTCGCTCTTGACAGTCACGATTTTACCGTCTCGGTACACACGGCTGGTCGCCGCCGTCATCTCCATCAGCGCTTCTATTGCTTGCTCAGATTTTGATTCCTGCACTAGGCTGAGCACCGTGTTGAGTATCAGTACAAAAACGATGATGAACAAATCGGCAAAACTCTCAGGTTGATCATGATGGGTTACGTTGTTGTAGATAGTGGTCGCTGTGGAAATGGCAGCCGCGCCCAGCAACAAGAAGATCATAGGGTCTGCCATCGCCTTAAAAAACCTCTTTAAAAGGCTGTCTTTTTCCGGTTCAGCCAGCTTGTTTTTGCCATTGGCATTAAGCCGCTCAGCAACTTCCTCCGAAGACAAGCCGGTATCTGAGCTGCCAACCTCCAATAGAACAGTATCCTTGTCTTCACAATAGAATCTCATATTTTCACCTTATACGTTTTACCTGGGTATGCACTTGACGCCAACTGACCCAAACCCACTTCAGACAACTAAGCGATAAGGGGGTATCGACTTCGCTTCGACTGCGTACAGCGTTC
>WRNV01000059.1 GCA_009776445.1 Oscillospiraceae bacterium
CCGCCATACGCGCTTCTGGCTTGCGCCGCCGTTTTTGGCGCCGGAGGTAATTCGTCCGATTTCCTCGGTTGGAAATCCTCGAAATCGTCCTCGTCGTCATACGGCTTTGTTAGTTTTTTTAGTTCGCTAATAAATCCCAACTCTGGAGTCCTCCTTACCTCGATCCAAATATGGCGGAACCTATCCTTACCATATTGGAACCTGCTTGTATTGCTTCGGCATAGCTATCGCTCATTCCCATTGAGAGAAATTGCATACAGACATTATCGTATTTTTTCTTGCTTATGTCAATATAAAGCTGATACATTGCGTCAAAATAGTTACGACTTTTATCAAATTTGCCAATAATCGGAGGTATCGCCATTAAACCGAGTAGGTTTATCCCCCCTGTTATTGAAGCGTATTCGAGTATTTCACCGATTTGTTCAGGTAATATACCCGACTTTTGCGGCTCTCTGCCAATATTGATTTCAATCAGCAACTTTTGCGTGATTCCCAGCAAAACGGCCCTTTTCCCTATCAGCTCTAGTTGCCGTGCGGAGCCGACTGACTCGATGAGGTCGCAGACTCCTACGATATGGGAAATTTTATTCGTCTGGATATGCCCGATAAAATGCAGTGGGGCGCCATCGTACGCGCCTTGCATGTGTTTTTCAGTCAGTTCCTGGACACGGTTCTCACCGACAGCGCCCACCCCCGCCGCGATCGCTTCGCGGATTCTGGCGGAACTTTGCGTTTTCGTCGCCGCGACGAGCGTGATATCACCCGGCGAGCGGCCAGCCCGGGAGGCCGCCTCATCGATAGCGCCCAGGACGCGTTTGATATTTTCAGCGATACTCACGCTGTGGTCGGTATCGGTATTGTTCATGTTGCTGTCCATAGCAAAGCCTTTCTTATGAAAACCTGCCGCAATGATCAATGCGCAGCCGATTTAGTATTATACCAGATATCGCGCCCTGTGTCTGCAATGATTTTTAGTAAATGGTGAATAATAACGGGAAATAACGGGAAATGGTGGTTATTTGCTTCAGCGCTTTAAAGCGGAATTGTGCCATTTTGGCACAATTTAAAATTCTGGGTACTTCTATTACGCTATTTGCTTGGTTAATACCCTAACATAATCTGCTGATTGACAGCACATACAGATACGGTCTATAATTGATCAAGGATTGTCGCTTGGCGGCTCGGTCACTCTCTGATTAGGGGGTGATTCAAATGGTTACATATGAAGGTCTTTTTGCTTTTGTTATGTTAATCATTGCGATTGTTACTCTCTGCGTGACGTTGTTTCGCAAGAGAAAATAATCTGAGACGCCTTAATGTGAAGGCGTCTCTTTCCAAATCAACGGACTGAGCCGCCGTGCAAAAGCGGCAATCCTTTTTATGTGTACATCTTAACATTAGTGTACGATTCTGTCAACACCCAGTGTGATCGCGTTTTGCGATTTGTCATAGAGTTAGTTCCAAAATTGCTACTGATCATAGTCATCTAAAAACGTAGGCTGGTTACAGGCAATGCGCTAGTCTAGTGGTGAGAACATGTACTACTCGCCAAACTTGCGCGCAGAGCCTGTAACCGTTACGATTATTCGTCCAATAAGCCCATAATTATCTCTAAGTCCTCAGTGGACAACACTGCGCTGTATGGATGTCCGCCGGCGTTTTCGATGCTGCCTGTCGTCGAGTTCATGTAGTACTCAGCTCCATCGAACATTATAAGCAGATCAGAAAGGAAACTACCTTGTTCAAGGCTGTAATCCTGTGATTCGACTATCTCCTTGATTTTCTCTGATTGTTCTATACCGCAAAAAACGGTTCTTGTTACTGTCCCAGCCTCTAGATACGAAACGCTCACCGTCCCTTGCACCCAGTTACTTGCGTTTGTTGTACTGGCAAGCATTTGAGAGGTCATAATAATTTCAATGCTCACTATCTCCTCACTCAGTTTGTCATATTCAGCCCATGCTTCCGGCGAGTTTATGTCAATTTGAATGTCCGATGGGAGTCTAAACCGATAAGTGCTGTTTTCCGTTATGGCTATTGTAAAGGCAGGTTCAGGATAAGTGTAGTCTAGCGGATACCGCTCGTCTACGCGATCAATCCAGAACAAAACGCCCCCATACTCAAAGGATTCCCGAGTAGCGAGATGATAGACAGTTAGATTATCCCCATCCAACTCGTATCCATATTTATCTTTCCATTCATCAGGAAGTATTAGGGATATGCCAGAGTCGCCCACCTTGACAATTTCCTGTTCCTTTTCGACGTAGACAATCGTTTCCTTTGCCAACGCGATAGCGCCAACGGCAAAGCTGCCAATCATCAGTACCAATACGGCTGCTGCGAAAGCCATGCGGCGTACGCCCCGATTGCGTCTGTATTGCCCGAAGTCCGGAGCGTTCCTGGCCTGCTCCACCAATCTGTCTTCAATATTTCCTATCCTATTGGATAATTGTTCGCGTTTCATAGTTCAATACCCTCACTTTCTAAGTATTGTCTTAATTTTTGCCTGGTATGGTAAAGCATTGATGCCGCCTTGCTTTGGCTAATGCCGCAATGCTTACAGATGCTTGCAATAGGTTCAAAGTACCAGTAGCGACGAATAAACACAGTTCGTTTCTCAATGTCTTGTAGCCATAGAAAATCGCTGATTGCTTTTTCGATGCGCTTGTTTTCAACTTCGGATTCAACGCAATCCTGCCCGGAAATACATTCCTCCAATTCCGTAAGTGAAACTAATACCTCCGGATTCCTTTTCGCCGCAGTGACATATTCATACTTTTTCAAAGCTAGATTTCTTGTAATTCTGCTAATGAAAGCGGATAACCAATTGGGTTTCTGCGGCGGAATTGCGTTCCATACTCCAAAATATGTATCATTGACGCATTCTTCACTATCCTCATTGTTGCGTAGAATATTCATTGCTACNTAGCGACACAGTTTACCATATTTTTCATCANTTTCAGCAATCGCGTCTTCTGACCTNAAAAAAAACANCTCTATGATTTTGGAGTCGTCCATTAACTTTATACCTCCTTAATGCATGATGAAAGCGCCCTCACTCAATAAGTACGGTTTTTTTAATGAGTATTGCGAAAATAAGGAGAATTATTTTTTGATAAAAAAGAGCCGCTATGCTTAGCGCTCAATACAAATCCTGTCCATCCAATTTTTCAAGCCAGAGGGATTTCAAAAGCGCCAAGTCGTCATGAAATTCTTCGTCAGACTGCGTTTCGCCTTTATGGAGTTCTTCTAATACCTCAAACTCAAAGCCTTCACCTTTTTGCCCATTATAATCTTTAGCGATTTTTAAGAAAGAGTCTCCCATAAAGCTAAAACGGTTTCTTGTTGCCGCTAAGTCAGCAGCGCAGTCTACGTACCATTTATTCAGCACTGTGTTTTTGACAGCAAAGACGCCACCAATCTGGGTGCGGTTTTTATATTGGTTGACTAGGTCTTTTCGATCCATACCATTTAAATTTTTCACGTTTGATCCTCCGACTAGTTATCAGGTGTATTTTGTGTTTATCAAGAGTTTTGCAATCCGATTGTACATCTTTTATCAGCCAAAGCAAGGCAAACAAAAAAACACCATGCAGCTGTAGGGGCAGACCTATGTGTCTGCCCTCCCACGAAACCGTATAGGCAGACCTATGTGTCTGCCCTCCTACGAAATCGTAGGGACAGGCCTGTGTGTTTGATAATCCGCGAACCCGTAGGGGCAGACCTATGTGTCTGCCCTCCCACGAAACCGTATAGGCAGACCTATGTGTCTGCCCTCCTACGAAATCGTAGGGACAGGCCTGTGTGTTTGATATGATAACTGATAACCACAAACCGCGTCGAAAAAAGAACGAGGGCGAACACATAGGTTCGCCCCTACAGAATCGAAATTGTGATAAAATGAATTGCTGCGCAAAATCAACGGTTGATATAGGTCACGACGTCTCAACAGTTTTGGGAAATCACATTTCCAAGCCATACCTAAACGTTACAACCGAAAGTCGGACTATTTTTTAATTCCGAAATATTCCTTGACTTTGGTTATTATTTTATTTTGCGTCGCTACAATGGGTCTATCGGTAATATCAACATTGACCACATCTCCATTTACTGTGTATTTCCCTTTTATAGTTACCCCGTATACTACTGTAAAAGTTCCAGATTTCACGTCACCATCAAACTCTCCTCCATTATTCTTGATATCATTTTTCATCATAAATATTACTTCACTGAGGTTATTTGGGGTAGGTAACGTAAATGAAAATCCATTTGCCATTATTCAACACACTCCTTATATTTTTTACCAATTTGTTTATTGTCATCCAAAACAGAACTCAAGATGCAAATACTGCGCCTACGTAGTTTGAAATATAACAAATAACAAAAATCCAACTACGCAGGTTTCAACTTTTTAGATCTATAAAGTATTTTTAATTATGCCATAAAACCAGTAATATGTCAACCATTATTCGGGATAAACATCAGTTTATTTTTGGAATAATATTGTCCATAATTTATGAATATTATCACTATTGGCGGTATCAAGAGAAGAAATTATGCCATATTAGGCACAAATCAACGAGAACTTACATATAAATTGACAATCATATGTATTTGTAGTTTAATCATCTTATATGGCTGCTTATTTTAATTCGAGTAGCAGGTCGCTTACGGGCTGGGGACTGACAATCCTCAACATGTAGGGGGGGACGGCGTTGCGTTACACGGATTGAAAATAAGCATTGTCGTGTAATATCGCTTAAAGGAGAAATGAACATGGAAAAAAGCAAAAAGATCATAGCTTTACTCATAAGTCTGATCATGCTTCTACCGGTGTTTTCTATCGCGCCAGCATCGGTTGTAGCTGCGGAATCACCGCTCCAGGTTTTTGCGATGGATGACATGAGTGTCTCTTCGGCTGCCACAAACGTTACATTCTTTAGTAGTTTTATTGGAGGCTTAGCGCCATATACCATTGTTTGGCAGCAAAGCACGAATGGCACGGTTTGGACTGACGTTCAAACTACTAATATGTCGGAGATCGGCGACATATCGTTTACGCTCGCTACTGTGACCACAGCCATGAGTGGGTATAAATACCGTGTTTTCATAACAGACGGCGAAGGCTCGACCACATATTCATATGAAGCAACACTTACGGTTACCACCTCATCAGGAACCGCATCCGCGCCCACCTTGCTTGGCACGACCAGCCCGGCGAACAACGGTACGGTCTACAGGAATCAGGGCGTTCAGGTGACTGGATCGGTAGCGTGGAACCATAATATGAAGATTTATTATACTTGGGGTGTCGGAACAGGTACCAGCACTGAGGTTGCCAATACGGTATCGACGCCAACCATGGCTTCGCAGTTGTACACCGGTCCGGTCGTCGTCCCGTCAACCGCGACTAATGGCCAAATATTCGTGATCAAAGCTATCGCCACATCCGACAACCAGGCGCCCAGCTCCGTCGCCACGTTTACGTTCACAGTAAACACCACGGACGCGACACTGTTTGACATTAAGACTGATCCGCAGTATATCCTGTGGAGAGATAACCATTATGCGAAGGACGTACCTGGCATAACGTATAAATGGGACACTATTCCGATCAACGGCGTTACCGACGGTTTCGGCGAAGCTGACAAAGTCCCGGCGGTGGTTTACGATAAAGTAACCCAAGTTATGGCCAGGATGTCAGCATCCGACAAGACGAACCTCCTAAACGGCCTTTCCTCCAGGGCAGCCAAGCTTGGAGCGGTTTGGGGCACCCGCGCTATGTTGCAGTATGGGGTAATGGATACATGTTTCCCCGACGGCCCCGTCGGAATGGATATTACCAGCGGCGGCGGCTCCGGCACTGGTAACTACGAGCGGCGTATGACTTTCTGGCCGGCTGGCATGAATCGCGCGGCGATGTGGAATAAAGAGCTTGAACAAGAGTTCGGTGCAGCGTGGGGTACGGAAATGGCATACTTCGGCGCAGACATGATGCTTGGCCCGGGTCAGAACCTGCACAGAAGCACCCTATGCGGGCGCAACTTTGAGTACTTCTCAGAAGACCCGCTTCTTTCAGGCTTGTCTTGCGGGAACGAAGTTTTGGGTATGAGCACCCAAAACGTCAACGCGTGCATAAAGCACTTCGCCGTGAACAATCAAGAAACCGGCAGGAGCAACAGACCCACCTACGTTAGCACAAGGGCGCTGCGCGAGCTTTACCTGCGGAATTTCCAGTATACGGTTGAGCTAGCCAACCCATGGTCTATGATGAACGCTTTCAACAACGTAAACGGCCCCCACTGTGCACAGAACTATGACTTAAACACGGTGTTGGACAGATATGAATGGGGCTTCAACGGGTTCATCATGACCGACTGGGACAGCGCCGGCAGCTCCTATTACAACTACACCAACGGCGGTGGCATCAGCGCGGGTTCAAGTAGCAACTCACAAGCAACCCGCGTTAAATCAGGCAATGAGCTTATGGAAAACCCCAGCGGTACCGCGTCGGTTACCGCCGGCGCGACCTACACGACACAAACCTTATCCCAGGTTGAACAGGATCAGGCTGTCAGGCGCATGTTGTACTACGCTGTTAAGGGACTTAACTTCAACGACAAACAGCAAAGCTGGGGCGCGACCCCGCAATGGCTGCTTGACGTAACACGGCCGAAAGCTGCAGAAGTCGGCAATGAAGGCGTCGTTCTTGTACAAAACAAGGATCTGACCGGCGGCAGCCCCGCGCTTCCGATTACAAAACCAACGGGCTCACAACAGATCCTTATGGTTGGCAGCGCAAACAACACGCGCGTACATGGCGGAACTGGCAGTGGCTCGATAAACATGAACACGGCAGACAGCGCCATCACTCCGACGTTGATACGAGCCATCCAAGACCTCGTGGGATCCGCAAACGTTACCACAAACACTGGCGACACCATTGCGCAAGCCCAGTGGGATACATGGAGCAGCAACGGTACGCCATACACTGCGGTCATTATGTCAATAAGAAGGACGCAGGGTGAAAGCAGTGACGTCAACGCGACCGGCGCAACTGGAACCAACGGCTGGCTGACTTCAGCAAATGAACAGACTCTCTTCAATCAAGCCAGTGCTTTTGCCAGAGCGAAGGGTATCCCGTTTATCCTTGTGATGAACTGTTGCAACTATACGTCGCTCAACGCCTATGTCGATTTGTTCGACGCAATAATTGTAGACTGGTATCAAGGCATCAATGGCGGCGCCCCTAGCGCCAATGTTATATTCGGCGAAACAAACCCGTCGGGCAAGCTTCCGACTACATGGCCGATAGCCGTCAGTGGGAACTACGCTGGTAACGGCTCCAGGTACAATCCTTCGGAAGGTCAGTTTGGAACATCAACCGATATCTATTACTATGAAGACATTTACATGGGCTACCGTTACTATGATACATTTAATGTGCCGGTACAGTTCCCGTTCGGGCACGGTCTCAGCTTTACCACGTTCGAATATAGTAACGCGACGCTCAGTAAAGGCACATTCAGCGACGCAAGCGATAAGCTCACCGCCAGCGTGACGGTTAAGAATACCGGTTCCAGAGCAGGCAAGGAAGTTGTACAGTTTTATATCGGCGCGCCTGGTATCGAAATCAATAAGCCGGTCAAAGAACTGAAGGATTACGCGAAGACCAGAGTGCTTGAACCCGGCGAGAGCCAGACTATCACCGTGGAATTCGACGCAATGCAGCTTGCCTCGTATCACGGCGTCGGCGACACCTACAACGGCCAGTGGCGCGTTGAAGGCGGCCATTGGGTTATTTACTTCGCTTCCTCGTCTAAAGATATCAGGGCAACCAAGGCGTTCACCGTACCAGCGTCGTTTATCGCTCAGACAGTTCTAAAGCCCAACGCTATGGCGCCATACGCCACAAACCAGACCAACCTGAACAACAACGCGAGAACGCCTAGCCAGGTAATCGTAACGTTTGATCCCGGTGGAGGCAATACCACTTTCCAGAAGCGCTATACATATAACGCCGAGACCTACAGCGACAGAGCAACATACGGCTATCTTCCGGAGCTTCCTATTGGCTATTACTGGGCTGACCCAACCGCGCCTGATGTAGAGATCACTGAGGACACGGTTGTTCCAACTACAGCGCATACGTTAGTCATGATGGCTTTTGAGTTTTCAGCTAGAGTGATGCCCGCCGATCAAACTGTAACAGTGGGCGACGTAGCAACATTTAATTGTATCGCTTTTTCGGGCGAAGAGCCGTACACCTATCAATGGCAAATCAAAACAGGAGACGCAGCATGGGCTGACATTGCGGGCGAAACAGGAACCACGTATACGTTCAACGTCGCTAAGGCCATGAATGGCAACCTTTACCGCTGCGTTGTCACCGACGCTGATTTGGAAGTCGTCGTATCTAACGAAGCGGTTGTGACGCTACGGCCTCTCGCAGCAAGCGTTACACCTTCCTCTCAAACCGTATTGGCTGGCAATCCCGTAATATTTGCTTGTGGCGCCATCGGAGGCGTCCCAACATACACATATCAATGGCAGGTTAAGGCAGGTGAAGAGGATTGGGCAAACATAGCGGGCGCGACCGGCAGCGAGTATACGTTCACCGCCGCAAAGGGCTTAAACGGGAACTCTTATCGTTGCGTTGTTACTGATAGCGACACACCTTCAACATCAGTCCAAACCGATGCCGTGAGCCTTACTGTTCCACCTCTCTCAGCAAGCATTACGCCTGCCTCTGTGAGTGTAACAGTACCTAGCAGCGCGACATTCAGCGTTGTTGCTACTGATGGACTCGCGCCGTACAGTTATCAATGGCAGGTAAAAATAGGCGATGCCGCATGGACTGATATAGCGGGCGCTAACGGCGCCACGTATACATCTATTACCGCAATGGCTATGAACGGCAACTCTTACCGCTGCATAGTAACCGACGGCGAGTTGACAGTATTCGAGACAAATGACGCGGACTTGTCGGTTTCGCCGCAGGTGGGGGCTCCGCTCAAACTAAGGGAAATAAACGATACTCTGACTGCTTCCGTAACCTATGTTCCGGATATTGCTCGTAGTGCAATGCTGCTTCTGGCACAGTATGACGAGTTGGGCAGGTTAGTCGCGGTGGAGTCTCAAGCAGCGCCTACAACAGACGCTGGAATTGCCGTCTCGATTAGTGCGTCAGCGGATGTTTTGGAAAGCGCACAAACAGCTAAGGCATTCCTTTGGGAAGGCGATACCTATATTCCTCTTTGTGAGGACGTCAGGTGGGTTATCGGCCAGAAGGAATATTTTAGCAACCTAGCCTTGTATGCTCTTGTCAGATCAACAGACTACCAAGCTGAAAATCCTGTTCAAAACGCTGTCAACGGTGACCGAAACCCTGATAATAGCAATAGATGGGCGGCTTATGCAGGAGGATACCCCAGGTGGATTGAGGTTGATCTCGGCGAGGAATGCGAATTGGATACTCTTAACCTATTTTGGTTTATCAGTTCTACGCGCGCGTATCAGTACATGGTTTACGGCAGGTCAGCACCGATCACCAACTGGAATTCACCTTATGAGACTAATTATAATTTCGCAACTGACAACAACTACACTCTACTGATCGACAAAAGCAGCAACACAATACACACTGAGACAACCGACAACTTAAGCGGGAAGTCTGCGCGTTATATCTTAATTCTGGTGACTGGTACGTACCCAACCGCTAACCAGGGGAACGCCTCAATCCGTTCCATAGAGATTTCTGGGAGCAAAGCTGCGGCTGAAGAAATTGTCGTACCCAATGAACCCGGTCACCACTATATTCCCGCTCTGGAAACAAAGCAAATATGGGTAGACCAATATGCCTCGTTCGCACATACGGGAAGTTTTAGCAGTACAGCCCAGGGGCACCGTTATCCTGAAGCTTTTCAAAACGCTTCAGGCAGCTCCGTCTATACATTATACTATTTATACTTCGAGAAAGCCGGGACGTACACAATCTCTTTCCGTTACGCAAACAACACCTCCGCCTCAACCAACCAAGTTAACATATGGCTGGACGGCGCGCGGGTAGCCGGTGGTTTCAACTTCCCCGCGTCAGGCAGCTGGACGACATTCTTGAACTCAGGCATTCTTGGCGTATTCGAAGTACCGGAACCAGGAGTACATGAGTTTAGAATTGTACCTACTGCAACCTCTATCAACCTTCTCCAGTTTGCAATCAACCGTGGTATTCATACGGTTCCCGCCGAAGGCTCTGAAACGGTATGGATCGATCAATGGATTTCACACACGAGTACGGGCGCTGTAGCCTTCGCTGAAGAACATAATTACCTTGAAGCTTTCCAAAACGCATCAGGCAGCGCGGTCTATGCTTTGTATAACATTAACTTCGAGGAAGCGGGGACGTACTCGATCTCCTTCCGCTATGGAAACAATACTGCCACAACCAATAACTTAGGCAGTAACGTGAGCGTGTGGCTGGACGGCGCGCTTTCAGCGGGTCCATTCCCCAACTGGTATGGGACGGGCGGCTGGACAACATGGGCAAACTCTCCGGTAATGGGTACCTTCGTTGTACCGTCGCCGGGTATGCATGAGGTTAGAATTGTACCCAGCTCAACATCCCTCAACATCTTGAACTACACGTTAACAAAGGTCTCGTAATAAATGGCAAATTTTACTTAATGCCAGAATAATTCATGCTATGTTAAGATCGGCGCTGGTTGATGTTCCTTTTCGATCAGCGCCGATCTTAACCCTCGGTGAATTGTTCTCGGCATTATCGGGGTGGAGTCTTGATGCCAGTTTACCTATGAATATTTGGCGGGAAGATCAAGAAACCCCAAAACGTATGGGAAATGCGAATATCTTGATTTTCCATATTTTCTCAACTACATCAATATTTAGGTAGTACATCAGCAGCGAGATGGTTTGAGCGGGTATGATATTTAAACTTGCTCAAAACTTGCATCATTGAGGCAAAGATGCAGTATTAGTTAATGCTTGCAAATGCTTAATATTTGAGAGTCATACCCAGCAATTCTCGCACCGAAGATGCATAAATCTTGCACCAATAACTATATGCAATATGAGAAAACTCATCATCTTTCCAAATTCGCCAAATTCTCGATTCCGTTTTTAACAAGCAGGGTGAAAAACAGTCATCTTTTAGATTTTGACGGTTATCACGCGCTTGTTGGGGGAGACTTCCCCCAATACTCTGGGACGGAACGACGGTTTCCCCGCCGTTCCGTTAGGTCTCGTTCCGCTCATCTGCTGTCGGCTATTGCCGATGTGGAAAACGCTTCCACGTTTTCTTATAATCCGACGCCGCTTTGTGTCACAGGGATTCGTCCTGATTTTCATCTTATCTTTACAAGCATACTCTACGCATAGATTATTCTACACAAACAAACAAATAAAAACGTTTCGTAGATGAAATATTTTAGCGCCTAAAATGGTATTATTAGTGAAAAGCTTTTCACTGGAGAAAAGATCATGCAAAATAACGAACAGTTTGCTGAGTTTGCTCAAAAGTATATGGACACGGTGTTTCGTGTGGCGTTCAACTACCTAAAAAGCCGCGCGGACGCCGATGACGTTACGCAGGACGTACTGATAAAGCTCTACCGCACTGACAAGAATTTTGAAGGTGACGAACATATTAAACATTGGCTGATCAGGGTGACAATCAACGAATGTAAAAAGGCTCTTGTCTCCCCTTGGAGACGTTCGGAATCCATTGAGGATTACGCAGCCACACTATCTTTCGAAACGCCGGAATGCAGCGATTTGTTTTATGAAGTAATGGGATTGCCGAAAAAGTACCGTGTAGCGATATTCCTGTACTATTACGAGGATTACTCGACCGATGAGATTTCCCAGCTTCTCGGAATACCTAGAGCGACAGTCTTCACGCATTTGAAGCGTGGGCGGGAACAGCTCAAAAACATTCTCACTTTGGAGGTCAGCGGCGATGTATGACAAAAAAATGTATAAAGAAACCTTTTCGGCGCTAAAAGCCTCCGAGGATACACTTGCGGAGGTGCTGAAAATGACTACGAAAAATAACAGGCCATTCAGAATGACCCGCGCGGCCTTGGTAGCCGCCATAATTGTCCTGGCGTTGGCGCTAAGCACGGTGGTGTTTGCCGCAACCGGAACCCTTGGCGAATTATTCGCGGCATTATCGGGGGGAAACCTTGACAACAGTTCGCGGCAGTCCATCATTGACAATGACTTCGTAGCGGAAGTTACATCCAATCAACCTGTCTCTAAAGATGGCGCTGCGCTGGAACTTCGCGCTTATTACATTGACAGCAAAGAAATCGGGTTTGACTTCACATTNTCAGGCGTTGATAACTTGGAAGATCGGATTTTCGCAAATATAAGCGCTTTTACGATGGAAATGGTTTATNGCAATGGCGATACCGCAGTTTGGAGTTTAGAAAGCGGCATAAACTATCAGCGGCGCACATTCCCTGGAGGGCATCTCTTTAGTGANGGAACCAGGGAAAACTACGAATACGAGCCGGGGCAGGACTTCGTAATCGGCGCTACCGCTGTGAGGCTCGGCGACGGNGAGTACAACGTATCAGTTATCATCGGCTTCCATCAAACAGCAGTACCTGTTGGAGAAAGCATAAATCTCCGTATTGGAAAACTACATCTTTTTGACGGCGGTAATGAAATTACTATTGCGAGCGTGCCGGTCCTTGATGGGATAGAGGAGGATTTGCGCGATACAGTTGACTTTGGCAAGGTGGTAATGATTGAGAACATGGCGTTCGATATTGAGATTGACAGAATGTTCCAGAGCGCCGATCCGCTTATCTATAGCCCTGCCGCAGGTTTCAATGTGGACGGCATTGGGATAACAAGCGCAACCGTCTCTCCGGCGACTTGCAGAATCGAGGCGTGGATAGACTTTGCGAAGACTGGGTTAGGAGACCCAAACAGCGCGGCACAGGCAAGTGGAAGGGAAACAGACGACCTTGATATGCTGATCGCAAAACTGGATATGCTCCATCTTGACATTTATGCGCAGTCTGGCGATAAAATCTATGGTTTCCAGGTAAGCAACCACACCGATGCGACAGGCGGCATAGTGACATTTTGGGTCGAACTTGAAAGNATGTACTTCGACGCCCCGGAGAACATAACGCTACACTTTGAGAATCAAAATAATGTTGCAGTGGAGATACCATTAGCGCTGCAGAGGTAAAAAACACTCTACCACGAGAAGATACACTTGGAACAGTTCATTGAATTCGGCTATGAAAACGTAGTAAATGAGCAGGAGCGATTTAAAAAAATGCCGATGAGCTGGAGGAACTTTTTTGGAAAGAGATGGGCAAACAATGAAGTGGAACAAGAGTTTTAGTCAAATCTATGAAAATGGAGTTGTCGGAGATTGCCCCTATTGCGGTAGCGCAGATACCGATTATATTTACTGGGAGAAGAAAAATGGACGCGGCAGCTTGAACGTCTGGTGTAATTCCTGTGGCGAGTGTGTCCATGCTGATTGTGGGTTTATTCCGAAAAATCACAAATGTGTCAACTTAGGCGAAGAATTTGAGCCGCAACGGAAAGCAAGCACTCTATTGCGTACATTGCGTACATTGCGTACAAGTTGATTAGTGTCGCGTTAGTTGCAAACACAGTGAAAAACCTTGAAATTTCAGGGTTTTTCTTTTTTGAAAAGAATGAGCGCGTGTCTGGACGAGTACACCTCCTATCCTGCAGTATGTATTCTATCACATGTGGCTAGCTCCCCGTAGCTCTAGATAATGCGGTAAAATAAGCGTATTAACGAAGTTGCTCCAAGAATCGTGAAGCGAGATCAGTCTTCGAGGAGCGGGGTGCGGCGCGTAGCTGACAGCGGTCGCCTTAGGTTTTCATTTTTCAAAGAATCTTGAAAAGAAACCTTTTTTGTTCGATTTTCCGCTTGGCTTTTTATGTTTATCGTTTCGCGCAGCCATAGCCCCGGCTACTTCTGCGAGAGCGGTTTGCTGATATAAAAGCGGCCCTTGTGTATCGCAATGGTAAAGATTGGAATACGACGCGCTGTTATTCAAGTCTAAAGGGTTTGGTTCGATAACTTCTGTTGCTTCCAAAAGGCCCAATCTGTTTTCCAAACAAAATCCGAACGCCCTTAACATTACGTCTATATGACCGTTGGGAAAAATGGCGTCCATCTTCACCATAACGGCAGGAACATTCATATAATCATCATAAATCCTCCGTACTTGTTCATATGGCAAAAACACGCCGGAGCAATAGTTTTCAGTGATTTTATTCTCGGCCCAACGCGCAAAATCCGTATGGAGTATTTCTTTCCACGGCTTTGTGTATCGACTGAATTCAGGATTGCTATCAATCAGATCTGTTAGCATTGATCCTCGCAGGTAGAAATATGTTCTGAAGAATCCCTGCGCCACCGCTACATAGAAGCCGTGAGTCTTGTCAAAAGGAGCAGCTAAATCGGAATCCGCCTGTGCGCCGGTTTTTAGAACATGGATGTACTTTTCGGCATAAATGTCGTCCATATTGAAACGCTGTGTTAATGCACGGACAGATGTTAAGTCGTTTTGCCGGACTTCTTCCAGCCGGTCAAAATACCATTCCAGCATCTCGTTTTCATTTATAGGGTGGAAGCTTACGTCGAAACCCATTTGCACGCGCTCCTATTTGTTATCGTTTTGTGCCGCGAGGACGCGATTTATGCCCATGCTTATACCTATGTAAATGTTAGCGTTTCTATACTTATATACTGAATATCGGAAAAAGGAAACGTCGAAATTACCATGGCGTCAAAATTCATGTATATTGTTGCCATGAAAGTTAGTGAATGTTTCAAGTTTTCGTTGCCTTGTTCGGCTAAACGTAATATTGTTGAACAAGCAATTTTCTTTACTATAGAGTGCGCATAACAATGAGCAAATTGTGTTGCGCTGGCTTCAAAATGATAATGACGGCGTACTTTATCCGTCACAGTTGTCTGACGGCACTTTGCGCTATTTGCCTTGCGACTTTGCTTTTGCAGCCGGCATCACTACAACCAGCAATTATAATTATTGATGAACCGGAACTGGGCCTACATCCCTATGCAATTACAATTTTTGCTGAACTGGTAAAAAAAGCGGCTACTAAAACATCAACTCTTCAAACAACCTATCGGCACAATCCATACGCCGTTTTTCATTTGGAATGCGTGTTGCGTACTTGTAACTACCATTAGAAACGACGGCGCAGGCATTTTTGCAGTATCTATGTTGTTGCTGAACTTAATCAGATTCTCAGCGGCCTTTTCGATTTCTCCGGTGCCCATTTTGATTTCAACAGCTGCCCACCGTTCGTCTTTTAGCTGTATAATCGCGTCCACTTCGAAATTTAGCTGATCTCGGTAATGATAAACGGAACCGTCTATAGCATCCGCATATATTCTCAAATCGCGGATACATAACGATTCAAACAAATAGCCAAAAGCTTTGAAATCATTCATAAGCTTTCCGCTGTCTGCTCTTAAAGAAGCGGTGGCTATAGAAGGGTCAGTAAAATGCCGTTTTGCCGTGGTGCGTATTGCGCGTTTCGAGCGTAAATGCGGACTCCATGCAGGAAGATCTTCCACTACATATAGTTTTTTCAATGCGCTTATATAATCATTAATGGTTTTATCACTCAGTCCCTCGTCATTTGTAACAAGGTCTTTGAGCAAAGTTGCGGTGTTCGCCTGTGTGGAAATATTACGGGCTACTGAACGAAGTAGCGCGTACACTCGATCTGGGTTGCGCTCCACATTATCGATTCGAGACATATCCTGATTGGCGACGGCATCAACATAATTGTATACCATATGTACTGCATATTTTTCATTTTCTTCTCCAACAGCTTCAGGCCATCCGCCGCGTGTGAGGATAAAGGCGATCTTCTCAATTGACAATTCGCTTTCATCGAACATATCTGTTTTTCCGTCAAATAAATCCGTAAGCGAAACCATCCCAGTGGATTCGCCCGATTCAAACAACGACATGGTGCGCATGGTCATACGGCTGATTCGTCCCGTGCCAGTGTGCATATCAGATGTTTGAGGTGGAACAACGGATCCGGTTAAAATGAATTGCCCGCGCGCGTGTCTTTTATCTACAGCAAAACGCACGGTGTTCCAAAGAACTGGAGCTTGCTGCCATTCATCGATTAAACGCGGTGTCTCACCTTCCAGCAGCTTTGAGGGCATTGTATCGGCGAGAAGTTTATATGCTTCTGCGTGGTCGGTGTCCTGCATATACAAAATGCTGGCGGCCGCCTCTTCGGCAGTACGTGTTTTTCCGCACCATTTTGGCCCGACGATCAACACGGCGCCAGATGTAGCAAGCGAGAGCTTTAGTTTTTCATCCGCGAGACGGGGGAAATAACGATCATTCATCACGCACCTCCTGTTTCGAAAACAAGGACAGTTTATGTGATAGTTCCTGATTTGTCAATATTTTGCTTCCTGATTTGTCATAGATTCAGTTCCTGAATTGTAACAGTTGTAACATCATCGTGTACTATTCCAGATACTGGGGAGGGTTTTTATGTCTCAGCTGATATGATATATGAGGACTGGAAAGAGAATTTTGTTGACGATGCGGGTAAATCAGGTATAATAGCAATAGGTGAGGGTATGCAACGGAAAATAAGTAACGCAGGTGCTTTTCAACATTTGTCTGAGCCAATGCAGTTGCGGCATGTTAGGAGAGTAGCGGAAAAATACGGTATTGACTTACAGGATACTCATGTTAGAATAGAAAGAGATGGCAACTTAGTCAATCAAGGCTATTTTGGAGTTGCAAATAATCAGTATCGCGATAAAGGCCGAATACATTTGTATCCTGACGCTTTCAGCAGCGAGGAAGAATTAGCAAAAACACTCTACCACGAGAAGATACACTTGGAACAGTTCATTGAATTCGGCTATGAAAACGTAGTAAATGAGCGGGAGCGATTTGAAAATATTGCCGATGAGCTGGAGGAACTTTTTTGGAAAGAGAGGGGCAAGAAATGAAGTGGAACAAAAGTTTTAGTCAAATATATGAAAATGGAGTTGTCGGAGAGTGCCCTTATTGTGGTAGCGCAGATACCGATTATATTTACTGGGAGAAGAAAAATGGACGCGGCAGCTTGAACGTCTGGTGTAATTCCTGTGGCGAGTGTGTTCATGCTGATTGTGGGTTTATTCCGAAAAATCGGAAATGTGTCAACTTAGGCGAGGAATTTGAGCCACAACGGAAAGCAAGCACATTATTGCGTACATTGCGTACAGGTTGATTAGTGCCGCGTTAGTTATAAACACAATGAAAAATCTTGAAATTTCAGGGTTTTTCTTTTTTTGAAAAGAATGAAACGCGTGAACGTGGGGACGGTCCTTTTGTTCATTTTTGATGTTGAAAGGCNCAAAACTTTCCTGTACAATGAGTGAAAAAGCAGATTGCGTGATCTGNAATACAAGATAGACGCTGATATATAGGTTTATGTGTAAAAGGATCGCCCCCGCGTTAAAACAAGTACACGGAGAACGAAAATGTACAATGATTCGGTGAAAATATGTTGGAGCGGTGTTATCACTTCAATCCAGCCACGCACTCGTGTCTGGCGTTATCTGACGCATAACCGCACTCACTATCATATCGGTTATAATATTTTTCTTGACGGATGCGCTGATGGCGCGGACAAGCAGTTTGTTGTCGCAATTTCCGAAAAACAACAACAAAGCGGTGAGTATGGCATCGGTGATACTATTTCCGGCACAGCTTGGTCAAAGCAATACCCTGAAAGAGAATTTGCCGATTATTACAGAGCAGGAGCATTGAAACGCACAAAGGCTGGTAATGCTGTGATTCCAATAAGGCCCCCGCCATGGATAATGATGCCGCCGGATATGGCAACGTATGAATGGCGCGGTGCACGGATGTTAAGTAAAAGCCTATGGAAAGACAAATGCTTTCAATGTATATGGGCAACCATGTCAAATGTCGAAATCATCTGGGATTTTGACAAGAAGATCAGCAAATATCGCTTTGAGAGTTTTTGCTATGGCCCCAAATCATGCAAACTATACAAGATGGGCAAAGCACGTTCAGTTTCATATAAAAATATGGAGTCATCACTGGATGAGGGATGGATTGATGATATGTGTACAGAAAACCGTGATTGGGACGATTAGCGGCAGGATTTTTTTTATAAGTGAGCAAAAGATCCGTCTCTGTGTTCATAAATATAAGGATAAGGCAAAATGAAATGGAGCATTCAGACAAAATAACAATCGAGTCGCATGAAACTTCGACATCAATGGCCCCTAAAGTTATAGCGCAGGTTAAATTTATATGCGCACCTATCATGACTTATATTATTGCGCATTATTGCGCTAATCCCTACTGCCCCTGTAAAACCGTGACTTGAATTTCTTTACGCAAACAGTGAATCTTATAGTAGACTGTTTGAGCTTGTAGTCAACTATGAGACGTGGCAACTCGAATCATCTCAGATTTTT
>WRNV01000060.1 GCA_009776445.1 Oscillospiraceae bacterium
CGTCAAAAAATACACATAGGCGTTTTCTTTCATATACCAATCCTTCACGAGATTGCGGGTCAAGCCCGCAATGACGGGAGTGTAGAGTATTCAGTTGGCGTAAAGTGCATACCCAGGTACAGTTATTTACATTGTCGTCTTTTCGTGCGTTGCATAACAATCTATATGCGTCTTTTCGTGCGTTTTTGCTTTTTCTATACTTGTCTTTTCGTGATTAATATGTTATGCTGCAGATTGTAGCGCATATTAAACGCGAGGGGATGATAAAGTGGCTATGCTGAAAAGAAAAATATATGACGATTTGCTGACATGGAAAAAGAAAAGCGATGGCGCGACCGCGTTGATGATAGACGGCGCAAGGCGCGTTGGCAAGAGTTTTCTTTGTGAGCAGTTTGCCAAAAACGAGTATAAAAGCCATATCATTATTGATTTCGGTAACGCGCCGAAGGATATATTGGATTTATTTTTAAATGACAGCTCAAACCTTGATTTGTTTTTTGCGAAGCTATCTGCTTTTTACTCCACAACACTATACAAGAGAAAGTCTGCTATTATCTTTGACGAGGTGCAGCAGTTTCCACGCGCGCGGCAACTTATCAAGTACCTGGTTGCTGATGGAAGATATGATTTTATCGAAACAGGTTCTTTAATAAGGCTTAAAAAGAATGTTCAAGATATTATAATTCCTTCAGAGGAAGAGCATATCGAAATGTTCCCGCTTGATTTTGAAGAATTTTTATGGGCATTGGGCGACAACGCGACAGCTACGCTTATGAGGCAATGTTTTGATAGTAAAGCCCCGTTGGGGCAGGCCCTTCACAAAAAAATCATGAATGATTTTAGGCAATATATTCTTGTCGGCGGAATGCCGCAGGCTGTGCTTGAATATGTGAAAACAAAAGATTTTGAAGCGGTTGATGCTGTCAAGAGACGAATACTAAAGCTATACCGCGATGATGTTTCCAAGTTTGCCGAAGGGTATGAAGATAAGGTTTTTGCCATATTTGACGAAATCCCTGGCCAGCTTTCAAAGAAAGAAAAAAAGTATCATTTATCCTCAATATCAAAACAAGCCCGTTTCAGGAGCTACAAGGATTCTTTTGTTTGGCTGAGCGAAGCTATGGTCGTCAACACCTGCTTGAACACGACCGACCCTAATATCGGGCTTGCGCTAAGCGCCGATTACGCAACGCAAAAATGTTATATGGCTGATACAGGGCTTTTGATAACCCATACATTTATGGACAGCCCCTATATCGATAACGATTTGTATAAGGCAGTTCTTTTTGATAAGCTCAGCATAAATGAAGGCATGATTTTGGAAAATATCGCCGCCCAAATGCTGCGAAGAAACGGGCATAAGCTTTATTTCTATTCTCGCAACGACAAGGACCATCGTGAAAATCATATGGAAATAGATTTTCTAATTACGGAAAAGAGGAAAGTCGCCCCCATTGAAGTGAAGTCTGGCAGCTATAAATCACATTCTTCCTTGGATAAATTCAAGAAGAAGTTTTCGTCTAAGCTCTCAAATTCATATATCCTCTATACAAAGGATGTTATGATTAAGGATGAGATTATTCACCTGCCGATTTATATGACGATGTTTCTCTAGTTTTTTAATAAGGCGGAGACAGGAGAAATGGCTGAAGAAAGATCGGGAAATAAATTTTGAAAATCATAATAGTTTTCCAAATGGACATAAACTATTGAAAATACGAAATAATTCTCTCAAGAAATGAGTTGACATAGCGTATTCATCAAGATATAATATATTGGTAAAAATAGTCCAAATTCATATCGTATATGTGATATTTAATCATTTGGCTATTCAATTAAAACGTTCTCGCATACAGTGTCTCGAAATAACATTTGAAGGGAGAAAATTACAAACATGAAAAGTATCTTGCGGTATCCAGGCAAGCTGCTGGCGTTGACCGTCGCTTGCTGTATCCTCTTCACAATTGTCGGGCCAGCTAGCGTGTTAGCAGAAGACATCTCCGGGCATTGGGCTGCCGACGACATTTATTTTCTGATGGAAAAGGGCATTGTTCAAGGCGATAGCAACGGCAACATCAATCCGGACAACAACATAACCCGGGCTGAGTTTGTTGCCATCATCAACAGGGCGTTGGGTTTCACGGAGACAGATTCATCAAATTTCCCTGATGTAAAATCCGGCGCGTGGTATTATGACGATTTTGCCATTGCAAAAAACGAAGGATACATATTGGGCGACGATAACGGTAACGCCAACCCCGATATGCCGATCACTCGCGCCGAAGTGGCGGTGATTGTTGAACGTGTGTTGGGCTTGGAAGCCGAGTCTGCCACAAGCGAGTTCGCGGACAGCGAGTCTTTCCCCGACTGGAGTGCAAACAGCATCATTGCGCTGACCGAAAAAGGCTTGATCAATGGCTATCCGGATAATACGTTTAGGGCATATTACAACATTACGCGGGCGGAAGCATTTGCAATTTTATCAAGAATCATTAAGTCTGGACTGATCCCAAATCCCGAAGAAGAAATTGGTGACGACGAAACGCCTCAAGCCAGTCCAGAAGTTGTGAATGTCAATAGTAATCCTGGCGGTGGCAAACCTGGCAGCGGCAATGGCAATGGCAATGGCAATGGCAATGGTGATGATGGTGATGGCGGTGATGATGATGGCGATGACGGTGATGATGGCGATGGGACGATTCCGACAGAATTGGGTATTACCCTCGCTCCGGGGAAAGAATTGTGTTCTACGATTATTACTTTCACAGGCACCAAAGCAATTGAGACGGAAATTGATAAGTATGAGTTTTTGATAGCACCCTCAATCAGCGAGGACGCTGTATGGACATCCATTGATCCTACTGATCTGATAGTTGGAAAGGAAGTCGTAGTTTCTAGCGTCTTACACTACCTTTATCTCAGGGTGAAGGCAAGCGATAGTACACCTGCAAGTGAGCCGACTGATGGCATACAACTGACAGCGGATAATGTAAATCTCACTCTTAACCCAATGCCTCAGTGTTGGATCGACTATGACGCCGAGACCATCACGGTGCCTGAGTGGTATGAGTATTCATCTGAAAACGATCCATCAGATTATAGCGGTATTACTGGACAACCGGTTTCATTTCTTCCAGGCCAATGTGTATACGTTCGAAAGCGCCCACCAACAGATGATTTGCCGTTTGAAGATATTACCTCCTTCAACTGTCAAGCGCCAAATCGCCCCGACCCACCTGACGACTCAGCTGGAACGCTGTCGCCAGGATCATCGGATGGATATGTCAACATAAAACTGTCTCCGTCACTGCAATTCAAAGTGGTGCGACCCTATGCCGACGCCGATGCTACAGGCGGCGATGTGATCATGGATTGGGAAAATGGGGATGACGAGACCGGCGTCGATGTTTTAGCCCATGAAGGGTGTCAGGTTTTCTATCGATTTGCCGCTAAATACTCCGGAGGACATTGGTCCGATAACAAAGAATATTGGGTGTGGGATTCCCCTGCCTATAAGTCTCTGCCCAGTGCCGGTTCCCCTGTAGTTAAGTGCCCCAAAGTCGATATCATTATCGTTCCCCCAGCACCACCCGACCACGGCGGCGGCAGTGCGGGTTGGAGCAATCCTTTTGACGACGTCAGTGAAACTGATTGGTTTTATATCCCTGTAGCCTATGTGAACAGTACTGGCTTGATGAACGGTACGTCCGCAAACACGTTCAGTCCTAACGAAACGATGTCTCGTGATATGGCCGTCATGATTCTTTACCGTATGGCGGGCGAACCCGATGTGGCAGTTCTAGCCAATCCTTATGACGATGTAGAGGAAAACCACTGGTATAGCGATCCAGTGAAATGGCTTGCCAATAATGGCATAATTCCGGGTAACAGCGGCAACACCTTTGACCCACAAGGCATTATCACACGGCAAGACCTGATGGTGTTTCTAGCACGTTACGCCGAGATTTTTGATCTTGAACTTCAAAAAATACAGGATTGCCCTGAGTTCACTGACGAGGCGGATATCGCCGATTACGCTAAAGAGTCGGTAGCACTGTGTGTACAAGCCGGTATCGTCAATGCCTATCCCGATAGCCGCTTTAACCCGGTCGGGCAGGTCACCCGAGCTGAGTTTGCTGATTTTCTTCTAAAGTTCGCAATGGTGATTCCTAGCTTGGTGCATGGTTACTGATGGGGAAAAAAGGAGTGCGATAGCGTTGCGCAATAAGGAAACGGATTTGGAAGCAACAAAAGGGCAGCTAAAAACTGCCCTTTTCTCCGATCGTCTGGAAAAAATCTTATCAGTATTTTTGTTTGTTTCCGTTTTTCTTGGCGGACTGTTCCCCTACTGGTGTGGTATGTTATCCGGCGCTTTTTTGTTATTCTTACTGTGGATGACTATCCGAAAAAAAGGCAGCCTGGATATACTAAAATCAATACCGGCGCTTTCCATATATATCGCTGTTGCATTCTATTTGCTGTCCGTAATTTGGGCTGTGGACAAGGGCATGGCGCTTCTCGGATTCTTCAAATATTTGCTTATCGCGCTTTTTCTCTGTCTGAGTATGCAATTGGAAAGCGGGAGAGAGAAACTGTTTAAAAGCGCGGCTCTGGCTGGCGTAGCGTCCGTCGTCGTGTGTTTGCCTTTGAGTTTCATCCCAATATTGGGGACGTTTCTCAAACCGGACGGAAGGTTCAGCGGCCCGTTCATGTACGCTAATACATATGGGTTGTTTCTTTTGGTTTGTATTGTCATTTTATTCACTCAAAAATCGACTGGCAAAAAGGATTATATTTTTGGCAGCATTTTGATACTGGGAATACTCATGACTGGCAGCCGCAGTTTATTTGTCTTGTTGGCGCTTACCATGATCGTCTTGCTGTTTGTAAACTGGCGCGCTGTCTGCGTTGCCTCGCTAATAGGGGTTGCCGCCGCCGGGCTGATTTTTCTTGGCGCGCCCGACATGTTATTGAGAGCGTCGGACGTTTCATTTTCATCCGGGGAATGGCTGACTAGGCTGGCCTATTACTATGACGGCATCCGGTTACTGCCACGCAAGCTGTTTGGAATGGGGCATCTCGGATGGTGGTATATTCAACCGCAAATCCAGACGTCGGTGTATGACGTCAGATTTATTCACTGCTGGCCTTTGCAGGTGGCCTTGGATATTGGCGTGGTTCCGGCGCTATTGCTGATGGGTTCAGCCGTTTTGCTGTTTTTTGACAAGAGAGTCGATTTCCGGGGAAAATTACTACTAATACTCATCTGTGGCCACGCTCTCATCGACTTTGACCTGAATTTTCTACCGGTGGCCTTCCTTATTGTTATGCTCATTCCACATAGTAATAAGACAGCTGCCTCATTACGTGTGAATTATAACAAATGGCAAGGTACGGCGGCGTTATTAGCGGCAGGCCTTTCCTTATGGCTTGGAGTCGCGTCGTTTCTCTCGTATGTGGGCGCGCAAAAAGCAGCCGTCGCCATGTACCCTTTCTATACGGAAGCGATGGAAGCAATAGAACTCAATGAATCCGACCCGCTTCAAGCTGAAAAATGGGCCGACCGAGTCTTGCGTAGCAATTCTTTTGTCTATGAAGCTTATAACGTAAAGGCAAAGGCATTGGCAAATAAAGGGGACTGGATTAATGCTGTAGAGATGAAGCGGAGTTTTCTATCAATATACCGCCTCGAAGGGATGGAATATGATGTATACTTGCAGTATATTTACGCAGCTTTGCAACAGGCTGCTGCTGACAATGACGTCGATACATGTATATGGCTTGCGAATTTGGGACTTGAGGTTCCTCAAATGATAGAATCAACACAAAAAGAACTCAGCCCTTTTGCATATCAAATCAAGCATCAGCCTACTCTTGTCCTTTCATCTCAATCGCAGGATTTCTTGATTTATCTTGAGGACTATCAAAAACGGCTTCAAACGGTAAAGGAGGCTTTGGCTGAGGAAATGAACTAAAATAGCGCAAAGGACAGGTGAACCATATGGCTTGCGGTGAACCATATGGCTTGCGCTGGAAGCAGAGTTTATTGTTGACGAAACGCTTTGGGATTTTAACAGGTGCAGGTGTTGATTCACTGAGTATGAGTGACAGCTACGATGCCTAAGGGAGAGCCGACTCGCAAGGGGACGGATCTTGCGTTTATTTTTGAACACAAGATCCGTCCCCTTGATCATTTGATGCCTGATGCTGCTTTGCTTGGTGGTATCTTTCAAAAGCCGCTACTTCATCAGGGTCATGCTCAAGCAAATCAAAGTCAAACTTTTGCTTTCCATTGATAATGTCTGCAACATCCTCCGGACTGTAATGCACCGCAATGGAAAAGCCGTTCTTTACTATATCTTGATAAAATGGATTTCGCTGAATCCTTGAAGGATCGGGTATTTTTTTTAGACCAAATTTCATTAAAAATAACCTCCATGCCCGTAGACTTTTTTTTCGTACTGGTTTGGTTTTCTTGCAGATATAATCCGTACTACATCACCGCNGCTTCTGTAACAGNGACAAACTGTTAACAGCTTGTCGTATTTATTCACACCGATAAGAATAAATCTGTTCTCCTCCTGTGAATGATAGTCATCATCNACTATAACGGCTTTCGGGTCAAAGAATGCCGAAGCCGCCATTTTAAATGAAACGNCATGTTTCTCAATATTCATCAGGTTTTTCTTTACGTCCNAATCAAAAAGTCTACCNTGTATCTTGACCATGAGCACCCTCTCTATTATTTCAGCTGCCTTGTCGGCTCTATCTGATCGCGGCATTTTTGTGTTAAGATAACGCGCGATTATATAGTCCGCTTTGCAGTACAACGAAAAAGTGGAATCGGCGCAGGCCGCGATCTACTGTTATATTATCACATTTAGCCCATAGCGACAACTGTAATTTCACCGCTGTCTGCGTAGCTTCTGAACCACATGTGATAATGTCTCACTAAACCGCACGAGATTTTGTCACACTTTGGGAAGCGCGGATTATACAGCGCAAAAATGCTAGAAACAACAATAATGAGTGTTAACAACTCCGATACAAAAAAGCAGTACGGTTATGATGAGCAGAGCGTACTGGTGGGCAGCGTTATGCATCTGCTGACACTGAAGAGACGACGGGCTTCCACTATGATGAAAATAATGGGGGAAGGACAGTGAATAGGAGATATGCTTTTTTGTAAAAGGAGGATAGAGTGAAAAAGGGGCTTTTATTGCGGAGCGCATTGGAAGTAATAATATGCAGCATTTTAGTAATCAGCATTATCGCCACCAGCTCAAAGCCAAAGGAACAACCATTTGTCCGGGAGTGGAGTTATGTTTCGGTGGATAGTTTTTTGAGTTTTATTGACGCTAATCCCATTTTGAAAGATGAATACAACCTGTACTCATTATCTACCATTGATATTTCAGAAAACTGGGATAGCAATGGTAATATCATCTATCTTGCGAAAGTGACTTGGGAATTTATGTGGGGTTGTAGTCTTTATTTAATAATAATTGATAACTATGAAATCACTGAAATCATCAATACAGGCATTGGCGGGAATAGTGTTTACTTTTCATATGATGTTGTCGGAATGTCTCAAGGCGATTTTATTTCGGCGTATTGCTCTTCTCATATGGGAAATGGCAATTTAGTTCTTTTCCCAATTTCTGAACCTACTGAGTCAAAATACGGTATACCCGCTGTTGATCACGATTATGAAGATATGCGATTAACGGCATTAGAGTATGGCTTAATATCAGGAGATGAAGAGCAACTTACCGCTTCGGAAATCTATCTTGGTGGAAAGCTCCATGCTGATTACATCGATATCAATCAAGACGGGAACACCGATATTATTATGACTGGTATTCAACAAATCTATGAAACTGGTAAGGATTTCCAAGACCAGATATTAAGAAGAGAATATTATGTTAAAAATGTATACTTATACAATTTAGCAGAAGACGACTTTATTCTAAGCGATATTCTGAGCGAGCGTATTCTTATAAATAGTTATGATCGGTATAACCGCGCCGGAGATGAGCAAAAGGATTATAGATTGCAAAACACCATTGTCTATGATCAGCTTTTTTATTGGAAATAGAAGATAACAACATGCGTTCCCCCAGATTTGTCTACACCTAGCAGTTACACAAGGCAAGATGAGACGGGTAAGTTAATTGGTTCGTAACTACACAAAATCATCGGCGAGGAAATAACTTTTGAAGAAGATTATGCTGAATATCTAGGAAAAAAACAGTCGATGGATGGGCCGATAATGCGACACTGATTACTTATCAGAGTCGCGTAATGCTTCAGCTTCCTCGCGGGTTAAGCCAGTCAGTTTGACAATAGTGTCGGTATCCATCCCCATGCCTATCGCATTCCTGGCAATCTCAGCTTTTTCTTTTCGCCGCGCATTTCCGAGCGCCGATGCTTCGTTGCTCCGGGCGCGTGAGCGCAGACGTTCTATTTCTCTGAACTCAGCGGTTGCTGTAACTGTGCGGTATGCACCGATTGCCTGTTTCATAATCGACACCCCCATCGCCTCAATGCGTTTCAAGTCCTCTTCTGTTTTTGCACTGAACAAATTGAGCCACAATTTCAATTCATCAGTCGCATCTGTTACCTCTGGTAACTTCGGCAGCTCATAGTATTTAAGGCAAAAGCTATCAGTCAAAAGCGTATGGCGTGTGACTTCAAGCGCCTTGTATTCAGAGTAAAATTCCTCACACTCAAACTCCTTAAATGCAAGAATACTAATGACGATTGTGCGTGGCAAATCAATATATTCCCCGCCTTCTTTAAGCGCAGACGAAAACTCGCGCGCCCAATAGTACAAACTGCGAAGCGGGTAGTCACCTTCATTGGAAACTTGCATTTCCAAGTCAATTCTCTGCCCGTCAACCGTCATGTTGATGTCTAGGCGGCAAAACTTTTCTCCCACAGCTTCCGGTGGTATGTCTGGATTGGTAACGACAAATTCCTTAATGCTATCGAGTGCTATGCCAAGCATCCCGGCGACGAGCCGTTTCAGCAAATCTTGATGTCTTGTGAATAACCATTTGAACAAGACGTCATTGGTAAATTTGTATTTCAATTCAGCCATAGGCTCACCTGCCTTTTTACATGAAAATAATACCACATATACGGCAAAACCGCAACGAGAGAATTGAAATAGTATCCAAATTAAACATGACGTAATGAAAGTGTTACAAGAGCAGCCACGATAACAAAACCATTTCTATTCAAACATATGTCTTTCCCAGCAACATCAAACCGGCCCATCTCTCTTATCGTCGAGGGATGGGCCGGTTGCTTTGCGCAAGTACCGTCTATCCGCTGCACATGCGCTACGCGCCTGACGCGCGTCCGCTATGCGGCGGTGATGCGTATCGGCACGGTTGTTCTGTAGACAGTCCCGTTGTACTCGGCCACTATCGTTATGATGTACTTGCCTGGCTGCGCTGCGTTTACGCTTACTACGCCGCTGCTGCTGATCGTTATCCCGTCGGGCGCGTCTTCGACGCCGAATGCTACCTGGCCAGGCGCCGGGTCTGAGTAGACGCCGTCGCCGTCGGCTAGCTTGACGGCTATCGCAAATGTGAATAGCGTATTTGCTGCGCATTCCTGGCGGTCTATCGGGACGAAGTCGAGCGTGCTAAACGGCTTGTTTTTCGCCTTCACGCTGACGTCGCCATAGCAAAGCTGTCCGCCGCTGATCGCTCCGCTGGCCGCGATCGCGTTGACATAGAACGCTATCCTGTTGATCTGGGTGGAATCCAGCGGCGTCAGGTTCGTCGGGTAGTTCCTATGCCTGAACTCGCTGAACGGTATTTCCAGATATTGCCATTCAATCGAATTCTGGTCGTAATACGGTAGTCCATTTTGCCCGTTGAATGTGTTGAGGTGCGCCTCCCAGTCGGCGCTGAGTTGTAGGATGACGTCGCCTCTCTTACCGTCGCCCTTGATCCAGAGGCAATAGTGGTCGAAAGCGCTCCAATTGCCGCTAAACGCCTTGTAGCGACCTGCGTACCCGCTGGAATTGATAGAATAATTGAGCCGTGCCGCCTTGCCGTTTACGGTTAGTCCGGGAGCGTCTATCAGCTCGAACGATTGGCTCGTAGCCGACGAGTTATTCGTGTATGACGACGAAAGCTCCGCGCTGCTGGCGTAATTGAACCCTTCGACTATATATGATTTCTTGGCGAGAAGATCAGGCAGCTTCACCCAGTCTACGACATAACCGCCCAGAACCTTCGGCTCGCGGAGCGGGATATAGTCGCCGTCCCACAAGAACGCTTTTATCGAATACTGATCCAAATCGTCCCCATCCGGAATAACAACCGGCTGCGTCCTCAACGTGTATACGCCATCCGCAAGGACTGCGGTATTGTGTTCCGCTATCGAGCTGGCAAACAGCTTGCTATTTTTGTAGACCGCCAAAACAGGTGTGAGGAACGGCGGCTGCGTCGCGAAATACGATTTCACCTCGAATACGAACGAGCCGGATTCCACGTTTTGCGCTAGGACGCCGTCGCGCGTGATCGTTTCCTCGATGAACGCCTCCGGTGTTTCGCCAACCCTCAATTCGAACACGTTCCAGCCTTCAACAGCAAATCCAGGCGTCCGGCCATTTAGGCGCTTTGTGTCGAATTCGAGAGAGATGACTTGCTCCTCGCCCGGCATCAGGGATATATAGTTGTCGTCGTAATATACTGGGAGTACGAGCTCGTCCGTGTTGCCGACAAGCGTTTTGAGCCGGATCATCAGCGCCGGCGTCCGGGTGGTGTTCGACAGGCGCAACTGGGCGCTCGTGACGCCGTTTTCATTCTTGACGCTGAGCACCTCGGTTTGTACGTATGTTTTCGACATGGCTGCCAGCGCCGCGTAACTCTGGTATGACTTGGTGTTCGTCCACGAAAAGTCTTCTGCTATCTGCTTACCTTCTTCGTCGAAAACGTATGTACGAATGAATTTAATGTCGCTCGTGTACGGCGGGAACTTAACTTTGCCAACGATGAGCTTCCCGTCGGCGCCTATGTCCGCCGTGAATGCGTCTTCACGTACAAGGTTTCCGCCAAGATCGTAGACTTTGGCGACCACGCGCAAGTCTTCCCTGGCATCGGGCGTCGCGTTGACCAGGACAAGGTCGTCGTTTCGCGGATCCCAAATGGCGTTAATTGGCTGGCTGCCATGTTTGAGCCCGAAGTATCCGGCGTTTGTGTCATAGTAGTAGTCGTAAGTCTGCCAGACCATGCTCGGCCACGCCGACTGGCTCATCCACATCAGCATTCCGTTGCCTTGCGCGACCATAGTTCCGGCAAACAACGCCTTGTGGTTGTCGTAGTTGACCATCTGGGCTATGCGCACAAACTCCTCAAGGCTGTTGAAGTTTGCGTATCGCCGCATCTCGGTCATGAACTTGTTCCCGTTTTGCGCGCTGCCGGTCGTGAAGTCGTGGATGCCCCAAACGACGTCCATTGGCCAGTAGTGGTCGGGCGTAAGCATGGCCTTCATGCTCTCAAGGGCGGGAACATTAGGCAAGCCCCGCTCGGAGTGTAGCGTCATGGGCGCCGCGTCGAAGTAGTAGACGGGGTCTTGCACCGTATACGGTCCGTTACCACTGACAGGCATCGTGGCTGAGTGTGGAATGTATATGCGCGTCCCGTCGAGAGAACTCGTATAGTTGCGCAAGCCTGTATCCAAAGCTGTGGGCGGGTTGCCCTCATTGCGTCCGCAATACAGCGTCAGCGCCGCATGGTAGCGGTTGCGCTTTACCTTGTCCTGCGCGTTATTCAGGAACATCGCGTTGTCGTTGGGGACAGGGCCGTCAGAGGGGTTCGCGAGCCAGAAGTCGTCCCAAATCATGATCCCATATTTGTCGCACGCTTCGTAGAAAGCCTTATGGTTGGTCATACCGACCCAGTTGCGGATCATGGTGAGGTTTGCTTCAGCGTGTAGGCGAATTTTGATGTCGTAGTCTTCCTCAGTGGCCGCCAGGTTGGAATCGTCCATGCCCCAGTTGCCGCCGCGTCCCGAAACGCGTGTGCCATTGCAGTAGATAGTCAGTCGCTCCGAACTGGAGCCGGGATCGTAGGTGAACTTCCTGATNCCGAANTTAAAGCTCTTGTGGTCGAGCCGCTCGCCGCCCANNGAAAGCGTGATGTCGGCTGTATACAGCGGTTGTTCGCCATATGTGTTTGGCCACCAGAGTTTGGGGTTGTTCATGACGAGCTTATCGAAGTCTACCGACTTGCTTTCTCCCGCCGCCAGCGAAACCGTCTGGCTGAAAGTCAAGCCGCCGGGCTGGATCGTGCCGGATATGACAGCCTCAACAGCGGCGCCGGTCGTGTTTTTCACATCGGTCTTGACATATAGATCCGCCGTGGAAAAGTCCTTGCCTACGACGTCGAGATCGGTGACTACCCACGGGTCGAGCAGTTGTACGTCTTGGTCGTAGGTTATAAAGACATCCTCATAAATACCGATGTTCCGCCCGCGGATCGTGGGTACCCAGTCCCAACCGATCGAAGCGTGGATCGTGGGGTTGTCCTGCCCAAGCGTTCCGCCGTTGCCCCCGGCGGACGAGGCCGTTTGGACCGTTACATTGCCGGGGTTCGCGTTTCTAATGATGTAGACCGCCAGATAGTTTTCCTCTCCGTAGTTGACGTATTGCGTGACGTCAAACTTCCCGCGAATGAATGAGCCGTCTATCCTTCCGACGTTATGTCCGTTGAAGTATATATCCGCTTTCCAGTTAATGGCGTCGAAGTTGAGCCACACTTTATGGCCTTCGCGACTTGTTGGAATCACGAAACTGTCGCGGTACCAGAAATCAGCCGTGAAGAAACTTTCAGATATTAGGAGCTGCTGGTCGCTGATATTGGGATCCGGCAGCGCTCCGGCTTTCAGGTACGACATCAGCACAGTTCCCGGTACCGTGGCGGGAAGCCATGTTGCGTCGTCATAATCTGCGCTCGCAAGCTGTGCGCCTGTTGCGGTCACTTCCGAAGCCTTCTGGAGCTTCCAGTTGCCGCCCCGCAGATACTGCGTACCGTCAGCTTCCGGTTTGGGAAGCGCGCCAACGGAGTAAGCGATGGCGTTTTTGCCATATACTTCCATTTCCCTGACAATGAAGGTTGTTCCCGAGGACGTCTTTGCAAGTAGACGCACATACTTTGCAGTCACTGGCTCGAACGTGTCGGTCGTGACTCCGCCCGTGCCGGCGTTGTTTGACGCTACGGTAACCCAGGACTTCGCGTCGTTCGACACTTGGATGTCATATGACGTAGCGTAGTTGGCGCCCCAATAGATGATGGTTTTGTCGATCTCGCTCACCGCGCCTAGGTCGATGTATACATATTCGTTGGAGTTGCCGCGGCTTGTCCAGTTGCTGGCAAAGTTCGTGGCTGAATCTATAATTCCATCTGTGACCAAATGAGCGGTATTGTTGTAGTTGCTGTTTGGTACGCTCGAGTGGTAAGCCGCGCGCCGCAGGGCGACGTTGCGGTAAATACTGGCAGGCGACTCCGACACGGAAAGCTCAGTCCTGTCAACGTTGAAGCCTTCAATGAACAGTAGCGGTTCGCTCCCAAAAGCGTCCGCCGTCGAGTAATCCATGCTGACAGTCTTGATTTCGCCTGGGAGAAGCAGGAAATACTCATCGCTGTAGAACACAGGCAGTATCCGCTCGCCTGTTTCCGCTTGAGTAACCTTGAATCTCACCATCACAGCGGCTTTTCCGTTCGCGTTGGCTATCGTCGCCGTAAGCTTCGTCCTGTCTCCGATTATCTCCTTGTAGGCTGAACCCTCGATTTCCGCTGTTTCCATTTCGTTGAACTGCTGATAGTCCGGATACCAGAGGCTTCCGCTGCCTGTGGAGTTCTTCGTCCTCCAATAGTAGTTTGTCGAGAGTATCTCACCATTTTGGTTTTTAAGCTTCAGTACGACAAAATGAGTATCGGACAAATTGGCGATGCTCGCAAATGGGATAACGAACCCAGTGTTGTTGATCGAGTCGGAAGCGGCCGATACGTTGCCTGTATACGAGTATCTCTCCGCGCCGTCCAGATTGTAAACCTTGACGTCGAAAGCAAGGCTATTGGTGCCTGTGTAGCCGTTTTGCGTTTTGTTAACGACATAGACGGTTTCGTTTGTAGCGTGCATGAGGATATGTATACGCTCACTTGCTTTCTTGACTCCGGCATATCCGCCGTTTATATCGAGATAGTGGTCGTATGTCTGCCAGACCGTCGATGGCCACGCCGGGTTGCTCATCCACATCAAAAGGCCCGCGCCGTCTCTGATGGACATTGCTTCGTACATTGCCTTATGCGACTCGTAAGCGACCATCTGCGCTTTTCTCTCGAAGTCCTTAATAGTTAGTGGCTTGCCGTAAAGGTCAACCCTGTTTTGGAACGCGAAAGCGTACCCATGGCTTTGCGTGAAATCATGCATCCCCCATACGTCGTTGATCGGCCACAGATATTGCTCCGTATACATCTCGACCAGCGACTCGTATGTCGGGATGTTCATCTGGCCCATCTCCGTATGCAGCCTGAACGCCGTAGTGGCATTGAAATACTGCCTCGGATCCTGAACTCCGTACGGTCCGTTGCCTGACATCGGCCCCGCGTTCGAGGCTGGGACGTATATCCTTGTCCCGTCAAATTCCTGACAGGCGGCTGAGAGCGCGGTGTTGAGCGCAGTCGGCGGGTTTCCCTCGTTTCTGCCGCAGTATATCACAAGGCTGGGATGATTTCTTATTCGTTTGATCTTGTCCCTAGCTGTGTTCATGAACATAGTCTCGTCTTTTGGGTTTGCGCCGTCGCTTGGATTGGCCAGCCAGAAGTCGTCGTCTATCAGTATGCCGTACTTGTCGCAAGCGTCATAGAACGCTTCGTTTTCGACCATGCCGACCCAGTTGCGGATCATCGTGAAGTTCATGTCGCGATGTAGGCGAACCCTGTCGTCATAGCCTTTTCTATCAAGCGCCAGGTTGATATCCGACATGCCCCAGTTGCCGCCAAGCAGCACTATCCTCTCGCCGTTGCAGTACAGCCACAGCCTATTGTTGGAGCCTGTATCGTATGTGATTTTGCGTATGCCGATCTTGATATTCTTAGTGTCGCTTACCTTCCCGTCGATAACTACAGATATTTCCAGATCATACAGGAACGGATCACCGTAGCCGTTTGGCCACCAAAGCTGCGGGTTATCTACATGCAGGGTATCGAGCTTGTAGTCTATCGATGTGTTCGCCGCCACGCTCCCGGCTGTGCCGGAAACCTTAATATTACCTGGATTGAGTACTGCGCTGACCGTGATGTTTTGCGCGTCCGCGCCGGTGTTGTTCTTGATTTCTGTTGAAATATCCACATCAGCCGACGCCAACGTAGCCAGATCCACATCAGTCTTAACAAACGGGTCGACCAGCGTAACGCTCCCTGTATAGCTTACATATACGTTGTTGTAGATGCCGTTATTGCGGCCCCTGGCTGTGCCGCCCCAGTCCCAGCCGATAGACGCGTGGAACGACGGGGAGTCGTTGCCCAAATTCCCGCCGTTGCCCCCGGCGTTCAGGAGCGTCCTTTGCTTGGCGTTGCCTGTAGTGTCGTTCTTGATGATCTTTACAGCCAGATAGTTGTTGCCGCCGTAATTGGCTATACTGGAGATATCGAACTTGCCTCTCATAAAGGCGCCGTCGATCCTTCCAATGTAACTGCCGTTGAGATAGATTTGCGCTTTCCAGTTGATGCCGTCGAAATTGAGCCATGTTTTCCCGCCCTCTTGCTCCGCTGGGATGGTAAACGTATCTCTATACCAGAAATCAGCCGTAAAGAACGTATCTGAACTGCACTCGATGAAGTTGGCGACATTTGGATTCGGAACCGAACCGTTGTTGACGTAGCTCATCAGCACAGTCCCGGGAACAGTGGCGACGTTCCAGGCGCTGTCGTCGAAGCCCGGAGCTGAAATAGCTAGCCCGTCCCCGTTGACAAAAGCGGCCTTTTGTATTTTCCACGCGCCGCCGGTCAAGTACTGCGTGCCGTCGGCAAGCGGCGCCGGTTGCGGCTTCGGTGTAATGACGAATGGGCTTGTGCCGTAAACTTCGAATTCCTTCAACTGATAGCCCATTTTATCGTCAGAACGCTTAAAGCCTGTCATTTTGACATATCTTGCTTCAACCGGCGCGAACATACCCTCTTCGACGCCGCCCTGGCCACTTATCGTTCTGTATAAGTCAGTCCAGTTTTTCGCGTCGTTTGAATATGAAATCGAATACTCCTTGGCGTAGCAGATATCCCAATAGAGCTTGAAGCCGTCGATGACGCACTGCTTGCCTAGGTCGATATATACCCATTGCGGGTCGCTCTTGCCGCTAGTCCAGCGGCTGGTGAACGTGTCAGTTTTGCTCTTAAACGGCGTCGTCGAAGTGGTGCTGGCTACGGTCGTGGAGTCCGTTCCAAGCTCAATGTTGCCGATTTCGATGATTCTTGCGGTGTTTTCGGCTCTTACTGCCGTAAATCTTATCCTATACATCTCGTACGCGGTTGTATGTGCGTACGAAAAAGCCCTCTTTGACGTGTTGCCCGTATAATCCGTGAAGTTTTGTGCGGCTGTCGTGGCGCCGATTTGCGTCCAAGTCGCGCCGTCGTCGTTTGACGCCTCATAAACCCACTGGCTCGGCATGAGCAGATAGTTGTCGGACGCTTGCATGAACAGTGCGATAGCCGCGTACCGTTCCCCGTTGGGGAATTTATACGAAATCCAACCGTAGTCGGCGGCGCCTGAGTCGTCGGTTCCCGCTTCGAATCTGTACTTCGTCTCAGGGGACGTCTCGAACGCCCTGGCGGGGCCATAGTCTTTGTCGTCGTTGTTGAATTTACCTGCAATCACAGGCCGGTTGAACAACTGGCTGGAGTCTGTTATGCCGTCGGTGACAAGCTGCGCCGTTTCGGCATAGTTATAGTATATCGCGGTCGTAGTGGATAGCGCTCCGCCGTAGAAGGAGGAACTTGACTGGAAAGCCATCCTGTTTAGAGCGACGTTCGTCCTATTCCCGCCTGACGCGCCGCTTGAAATCGACAAAGTATACGCCGATGGGGCAAGCGTCTCCGTCGTTGTCAAGCCCGAGCCGCCCGCATCATCGGTGATACTCGCTTTCGCATCACTGACGGTTATCGTCGTGTTGACCGGCAGTCCAGACGGTTCTTTCGCTTTGAAAGCTATTATAAACTCGTCGCTTAAAACAGAGACGTCGTTAAGATCGACCGCGCTTACGCGGTATGCGTTGACTGTATCGTCAGTGGTTTGTACCACGCTCTTGAGGTCCTTCCCGTCGATGGAGGACGCGCCGACGAACGTCATATACTGCGGGTTAAACTCTACTGTGAACTCGTCTAGGTAAGCGCTGAGTCCGCTTGGCGCGCTCGGGTTTTTGGAAAGGTTGAGCCTCACGGCGAAATCGGCGCCTGATACGACTACATTGGGGCCGGATAGTAATACGTCATAATTTCGCGCCGGCAAATCAACGTTAACTGTGACGCTGACTATCAATCCGGAATTTGGAAGCGTTCCCGTCACCGTAAACGAGCCCTTGTTTTGGTACATAGCTGCCGGGATCGGATCCCAAGCTACAGGGACGGGCGATACCGAAGTACCACCGCTGGCATCGAGAAACGTGGCGTTAACGGTCTCGGGCAGCGTGGGCGCGACGCCGACTATTGTGCTTACAGCCGCCGGCGCTACAAACGACCTGATGTTGCCTTCCGGCAGCGGCTCGCTGATCCACGTAAGGCGCAGGTCGTCCCAACAGGAAAACTGCAGAGCCGTCAGGCTGTAGCCAAACCCGAGCCTGATCAGCATCTGCCCGTTCGTCACGTTGACATACATCGCTTTTTCGGACCAATCAATCGATACGCCGAACGATTGCCTTATTTCGGCGGCGCCCGTTGTTTGATAGTTGTTTACGGAGAGATATGGCCAGTTGGCGGTGTTTGCCGGGAGGGCGTAGCTTGAGCGGAACATGGCTGTGAGCTTATATAGGCCGTTTTCCAGACCCGTCACAGTCTGAGTCAGGTAAGTGTCGCTAGTACCAGTGTTTTGACCAGCCGCGCCGGGCGTAGTCTGATTGGAGTTTCTGGCCATATAAGACCCGTTATAGCCACCCGGGGACTTGTTGGCGTAAGTACCGCCGGTACGTGTCCAGTTGGACGGAGCTTGGCCTACAGTCCCGATTTCAAAGCTGGGGTTTAGGATTTTGTCCGTGCAATCGACTTG
>WRNV01000061.1 GCA_009776445.1 Oscillospiraceae bacterium
TTTCTTTCATATACCAATCCTTCACGAGATTGCGGGTCAAGCCCGCAATGACGGGAGTGTAGAGTATTCAGTTGGCGTCAAGTGCATACCCAGGTAAAATATATCACCTAACTAAGTATTATCGGGAATATTCCACTTGGCTTTAATTAGTATTATATTCATTATGGTACTCCAAGCTTCCGTAAAATCAGCGACAAAGCATGCCTAAGCTCATGTAGATTTCGTGAAGACAATATTAATTGCGCTTTCGGTGGCGGCTGCTTGCATGAAAAAACTGGGGAGCCATCGGTGTAATTCCGACGCTCCCCTCATTTCATATCTTCACATCAAAGTAACTATATTTCAAAAAACCTTTGACTTTATGTCGGTTATCCGATATATTATATAAGAGGTGAATTGAAATGGACATTAACACGTTAATCGCCCAAAGAGGCGTTACGAGATACAAGGTAGCTAAACAGGCAGGTATTCCGCAAACCACGATGACGGATATATGCTCCGGCAGGGCGAAGATCGAAAACTGTTCCGGCGAAACGATTTACAAACTTGCGAAAACACTTGATGTTACAATGGAAAGCCTTGTTGCAGACGCTATGGAGTATCGACCGCCGTTTGAAACATTCAAAAGCAATACCTGTCATCTCGTTAATGATATGGGTGACTTGGATTTCCTCATANACACGCTCGAATCGGGGAAAATCAGGAAACTCTACGATAGAAATTGGTACGCCGAAAGCCTGTATTTACTNGCAATGGTGGACTATATAAGCCGTGAAAACGGCTTGCCGCTATGTACGGATTATAACGATTTGCGCCGGGCAAAGCTCACTGAAGTGATCTACCCCGCAGGCGTGTTGACTTTATCTGCGGCAACCGGCAGCGATGTTTGGAAAGAACGCAGCCGCGCCGAAGCAATCCCCGAATTTATGCGATTTAATATCGTAGAAGCAGAGGTGCGAAATGTCCTTTGACCACCCCACAAAATCTACTATTTCGCGGGGACCCCAGGAAAAACCGATTACCCGCGAAAACCTTAACGACTACCTGAAAGAACTAGCGAAAGAGTTCAGGCGGTTGAATGGCACGAAAATACCCGCCGAGGTTATTCTTATCGGCGGCGCGGCGGTGATTGCCAATTATGGATTCCGTGAAATGACCTATGACATCGACGCGATTATTCAAGCTTCATCCGCGATGAAAGACGCCATCAATCGTGTCGGCATCAAATACGATTTGCCGCATGGTTGGTTCAATGCCGATTTCCAACACACCGCTTCATATTCCGCGAAGCTGAGCGAAGTGTCGGTTTACTACAAGGCCTATTCAAACGCCTTGCAAATCCGAACGGTCGCCGCTGAATATCTCATTGCAATGAAATTATTCAGTGGACGGCAGTATAAAAACGACTTGTCTGATGTGGCGGGGATTCTCTTTGAACACAAACGTCGCGGCGAACCGATTGAACGTGATGTGATTGAAGTGGCGATTGAAAAGTTGTACGGTGATATTCAACTTCCCGAAACGTCAACAGAGCTGATGAACACAGCGTTTACAAACGGAGATTACGAAAAACTGTATACTGAAAGCCGCGAAAGCGAAAAACTGTCAAAAGAGATATTGGTTGAGTTTGAGCAGGATTATCCAAACACGCTCAAAGGTGAAAACATAAGCGATATAATCGAAAAAGCCAAACAAAAACGCGCGGCACAGAGGAAAGATAATAGCGACTAATATGGCATACAGCGAAGATAAATTGGAGATGTTAGCCTATGAAAAGAAGCGAAAAACATGAGATCGTGAACATGGATACATATCCCCGCCGGGAACACTATAACCATTATTTGAATATGCGGTGCACCTACAGCGTAACCGTAAATATTGACATTACAAAACTTCGCGCCAATTTGAAGTGTCTGGATTTAAGGGTGATGCCGTCTTTAACGTGGCTTCTCGCCAACGCGGTAAATGGATTGCCAGAATTTCGCATGGGTAAAGACGAGAACGAGAATTTGATTATATGGGATGTCCTGCACCCGTGTTATGTTGTGATGAACGACAAGACAAAAACCTTTTCCGGATTATGGACAGAGTACAGCGTAACTTTTATGGATTTTTATAATGCTTGTGTAAGCGATATAGAAAAATATGCAGACGGTTCACTTGAGCCAAAAGGAAAACCACCCCAAAATCAATTCTTTGTTTCAAGTGTTCCGTTTCTGCCCTTTACTTCTTTGAGTTTCAATGTGGCAGATCAATGGTTTACACCGATTTTGACAGTTGGGCAGTTTGCGGAGACTGAAGGCAAAACGGTTATGCCGTTCGCAATTCAAGTTCACCACGCTGTTTGCGATGGATACCACGTGGGACAGTTTGTTCAGAGGGTGCAAGATTTAGCCGACCATTGTGAGATGTGGTTATAAAACAAAAAACGCATGAAAAGAGGCCACCCATACCGGGCACGAAAAATGCGTGACCGGTCTGCTACAACTTAGGCGCTCTTGAATAGCGCCTGACCAGTGAGGAACGTAGCGGTATACACAGTTTATGCGGGAATATTTTCCTTTGATGGGATATTATTAATCGTCTTTTTGTATTATCGATTCGACAACGGCGAGGATCCTTTCCAAAACAACTTCACCGATCTTTTCAATGAATTTTGGGTTTCTTTCGCTCACGTCAATTGTTCTAATGTGTTCACAGAGAACGAAACCGCGTGTCGCTACGCTGTTGTCAAGTGGTACCCAGGTTGGGTACTGCCTTGATACGCTGCTGATTGGACAAACGACGATTAAGCCCGTCCTTTGATTATACGTTTTGCGGCTGATGACGACAGACGGGCGATATCCGGCTTGTTCATGCCCAAACGTGGGATCAAAGTCAAATTTTATGATATCACCTTGACTGAATATCATAAAATCTCACGCCCCGTCGGCTTCATGTTGTCCCATTTTCTCATTTCTTCCGTCATCTCATATTCGCCGTCAAAACCGTCAAACAATTCCTCAAGGGTGATTTTAGGTTGAATCTTTGCGCGAGTGATTATTATACGGTCTTCATGAACATCCAAGTCCAGCAGTGTTTTATCATCAATAGCAAACTTATCAAGTACGGGCTTGGTTAGTCTGATACCAAGTGCCGCGCCCCATCGATTGGCCGTTGTTGTCATAAGTGTTACTCCCTTCAGAAATCTAATGTTTAATATCTTAATATCTTAATATCTTAATATCTTAATATCTTAATATCTTAATATCTTAATATCTATAATAATCCCAATACACTTGCTTGTCAAGAGCCATATCCCTCATTTTTTATGTCCAATTTTAATATAGTTAGAAATAAGTCAGAAACACATGGTAAAATAACGACCAGGTGATTTTCTATGGAAATAAAAATACTTGTAGTCGAGGACGATGATAACATCCGCAATATGGTCTGCAGGTTTTTCAAAAAAGCTGGATATTGTGTAGATGCCTGCGCTGACGGAAATACCGCGCTGGAACGTCTCTATGACAATAGCTATCAGCTTGTAATTCTTGACATCATGCTCCCCGGCTTGAATGGNCAGGAGCTTTTGATAGAACTCCGCAAAATCCATGATACGCCTGTTTTGATAATGACCGCTCTTTCCGACGACGACAACCAACTNCGCGCTTTTGAAAATGAAGCCGATGATTATGTCACAAAGCCATTTTCTATGCCNATTCTNATAAAACGCGCGGAGGCTCTGCTGCGCAGAAGCGGCGNTCTGAAAAAAGAAATCCATGCAGGGAAACTGACGTTATACCCTGAAACCTACAGTGTCCAATACGGGGATGAGCAAATTCCATTACCTCCTAAAGAATTTGACATCCTACATTTTCTTGCGCAAAACAAAGGCCGGATCGTTCCACACGAAACCATGCTTATACGAATTTGGGGCTATGATTGGGGCGGGAATGAAGGGATCATCCACGCTACCATGAAAAAACTGCGCGACAAACTGCCAGTCAACTTGATTAGGACCGTGAAAGGCGTTGGTTATTGTTTGGAGGAACCTCCTCATGAAAAATAAAATTAGATTCTTTGGAATATTTGGAAAAGTGTTCTTCTACACCTGTTTGATACTCGTATTTGTAGTTGGTGTTTTTTTTGCGCTGTTTTANGAGCGGATCCAATCCACTGTGACGATCACGCAACAACAACAGCTCAGTAGCGTCTTTCAACCGCTTNTTGAAAGTCTAAATGGAANAACTGATGANGAAATCGTTGAAATCGCAAAAGCGTTTCATGCGGAAAACCGCTCGTTTCAGTTTTGCTTTGAGAANGCCGATGGAAGCATACTGTATCAAACAGACGGTTTTACCAAACCGGATAGTGGTATTCCGTCCGATAACGCTTTGTTTAGTGGAACGATGTCAGCGCAAGGAAGGTATAAATTCGCCATCGTTGGTGAAAGTATGGGGCGGCAATCGGCCATTTTAGCGCTGTCACTTAATGGCAAGAGATTTTATGTATCGGGGTTTACGCTCACTTCATCAGTTTCTGACGAGATTGTCGGCAAAGCGATTATCGCCTTTTCTCTCATATTTTTAGTCAGCCTGATTGCNGCTGCGGTCTTTGCCCGAAGAATCGCGAATCCCATCCGCGCCCTTACCGCAAACACGCGAATGATGGCTGAGTTCGAAGACGCGCCGATTTTCCCGGATCGCGGCGATGAAATCGGTCAACTTGCAAAAGATGTATATCTGTTGTATAAAAATCTGAAAAACACCATCGGGCAATTGGAGGATGAAATAGAGCGGGAGCGGGAGATGGAAGAAAATCAGCGGTATTTCTTTTCGGCGGCTTCCCATGAATTGAAAACGCCCATAGCAGCTGTCAGCGCGATTTTGGAAGGCATGATAGAAGGGGTCATTGAGCCGGAAGAATACCCGGGTTATCTGCGGGAAACACTACGTCTTATGAAAGAACAAAGCTCTTTGGTAACGGAGATACTAGACATTGTAAAGATGAACAACCAAATGACCACGCCTGTTTTTGAGGAAATAGATATTTCACGTCTTATCAGCAACACGCTGGAGTGTTTCCGTCCTCTGCTTGAGGCAAAAGAACAGAAAATATCGCTCGATGTGGACGATGGTTTGATAATCCGCTCCGATCCGCGCCTGTTGGCAAAAGCGCTGACTAGTATTATACAAAACGCCACGCAAAACTCGCCACATGGGATACCAATACGCGTGTCCGCCATAAAGAAAACAGATAGATGCGTATTGTCCGTTGAAAACGACGGGGCGCGCATACCCGAAGAGAATTTGTCAAAAATATTTGAGGCGTTTTATGTTCAAGACGAATCCAGGCACAAAAACAAAGGCCGCAATGGGCTTGGGCTGACCATTGTTAAAAAGATACTGGATTTGCTGCAAATACCCTTTGACCTTCAAAACACAGATAGCGGCGTACGATTTTCCATGACGCTGCCCATCTGTGACTAGATGTATTGTCGCTTGGGTATAATTTATTAGATTAAACGACTAGACGATTCATAAATCAAGGAGGAAAATTCATGTATCTTTTGACCAACGCGATGAAAAACCTTGCGCGCAACAAAGGCCGAAACATTTTGATAGCCGCCATTACGCTGGCAATCATCGTTTCCACAGTGGTAACTCTAACCATCAACAACGCAGCTTCTAAGGTCATTGACGAAATTCGGCTTGACTTAGGTTCAAGAGTTGAAGTCAGACAGGATTTCATTGAAATGCGGCAAATTGGATTGGGCAGAGAGGACGCAAGCTATATATCCATAGAAAACTTCTATGCTTTTGCGCAATCCGATTATCTTCGAAAAGCTATATATAACGCGGACATGTACGCTTGGAGCAACACGTTTCGCGCAGTTGACGATGACAGCGATAGCCCTGGCGAAACCACCCGCGTCAATGACAACGGCGAAGTTGTGCTGGTAGAAACCTGTAAATTGGTAAGTACATCCGAGCCGGATACATTGGATGAGTTCGGCGCGCTTCGGGAAATAGCCCAGGGCAGAATGTTTGACAGCTTAAACGAATGCATTATCAGCGAAGATTTGGCGGCGCTCAATAGTCTATCCATCGGCGACATTATTAAACTGAGTGGATCGTACGCTACAGGCAAAAACTATAGCCTGACCGTCGTCGGTATTTATTCAGATGCCACCGAAGATTATACTAACTGGTTCCTGGCTGTGAACGGACGCTTTGCCGATAACCGGCGAAACGAGATACTCACCAGCTTTGAAACCCTCATATCCGCTGGATGGGAAACAAACGCGGGGCTTGACATGAAAATGGAGTATTTCTTAAAAGATCCCGATGATATAGGCGATTATGAAGCGGAAGTCAGGTCGATAGGCTTGCCGATCACTTACAATGTGTCAATCAATCAAGCGGCTTATGACAAAGTCACCGGTCCCCTGTCCGGCATGAAAGGCGCGACTGTGACTTTTATGACCGTAATCCTTATACTTGGCGCCATTGTTCTTGCTTTACTGTCATTTATGGCTGTCCGCGAGCGCAAATACGAAGTCGGCGTCTTACGGGCTATGGGCATGGAACGGAGCAAAGTCGCTTTTGGTATTCTTGCAGAGGCAGTAATGATTTCCGCNGTTTGCCTAATACTCGGACTTGGCGCAGGCAGTTCGNTTGCGCAACCGATAGCTGACAATATGCTTGAAGGAAGGGTCGCCGTCGTTGAAGAGGAATTTGCTGGAGGAGCTAACAGAGTTCTCTTCGCCGGAGGCCAAATGCAGACGGACGACAACACGCAAGGATATGAACCGGAGAGCGAAATTCAGGTTAATCTAAGCGCTGATGTCATTGTTCAAATCATTATCATCACGCTCGCGTTAGCCGCGCTGTCCGGTGTGATTGGAGTCGTATTTATTACGCAATACGAACCCTTGAAAATACTACGGGAAAGGAATTAATCATGAATACACTCGCATTGCGAAATGTTTCCTACAGATATGAGGGAACTAAGAAAACAATTTTCAATGATGTCAATTTACAATTTGGGACGGGTAGGGTTTATACAATTGTCGGTAAGTCCGGCGCTGGAAAAACCACTCTGCTTTCCCTGCTGTCAGGGCTCGACATCGCCACCGATGGGCGTATCGAATACGACGGTGAGAATCTTGCTGATATTAACCGCGACCGTTACAGGGCGCAAAAAGCCGGAATCATATTCCAAAGCCTGAATTTATTAACCAACGCTACAGCTATTGACAACATAATACTGTCTATGAATATCAGTGGCGTGACAGGTGTGGATAAAAGAGCGCGAGCGCTTGATCTACTAAAAAAGGTGGGTATTTCACCTTCGACCGCAAGTCGGAAGATTCTCAAACTTTCAGGCGGCGAGCAGCAAAGAATCGGTATCGCGCGTGCTCTAGCGCATGATCCGATATTGATTATCGCGGATGAGCCAACAGGAAATTTAGATAAAGATACAGAGGCGAAGGTCTTGACGATCTTTGAATCGCTTGCGCACGATGAAGGTAAATGCGTGATAATCGTTACTCATTCCAAAAAAGTAACGACTATCGCGGATGAAATATGGAGTTTGGACAAAGGCGTTTTACGACCGCTTCCCGTCCATAAGAATACAAGGAGGTAGGCACGATGTACGTTATTGAACACGCGCTGCTTAATCTCGGGAAAAACAAAAGCCGGAATATTCTACTGGGTGTGATTATTTTCGCAATTATTACCGCTACGGTTGTAGCTTTAGCGATCTACAACACCACAGGGATTGTCCTTGATGAAACAAGAGCGGCGCTCCAATGCGCTGTGCGGATAGCGCCGCAACGGCAGACCGTTGGAAGTGGAGGCGCAATTATAGCGGGAGGCGGTCAGCAGGAGGCGGCTGCAGTATCATTGGAGCAGTACTTATCCTTTGCCGAATCAGAGTTTCTTGATGGCTCCGACATTAAGGAGAACACCCGAAACGTCGATGGGACGGATGCCGTATATTACCTGAAGCGACCGGATATGTTGGCGTCTTTTGAAGCGGAGCTGCGAAACAAAGGTCTTCCTGAAAATTACGCAGTGAGAACAGATGAATCCGCTTTTGATAGTGTAGCCGGACCTGTGGAAAGTCTGCAAAATTTGGCGCTTACTTTTCTTGTCATCGTGCTCGCACTGAGCGCGGTCATAATGTCGCTGCTCTCAGCCATCGCCATTCGAGAGCGGAAATATGAAATCGGAGTTCTTCGGGCAATGGGAATGAAAAAGAAAAAGATCGCGTTGGGGCTATGGACAGAAATAATCGTAATCACATGCATCTGCTTTGCGCTTGGCATGGGCGCGGGAACGGTTCTGTCACAGCCAGTTTCTGACGCAATAATGAATGTGCAGGCACAATCTACGGATACAGGCTCAACTTCATTGGCCGACAGGTTAAACGGTTCTGATAGTTCAACGCTTGAGAAGATCGACATAAAGGTGGGCGGCTTCACCGCGCTGCAAATACTTGGAATATCTATATTGCTGGCTTCTATAGCAGGTATCATATCAGTTAGCCGGATCACAAAATGCGAACCTATAAAAATACTGATGATGCGCAATTAGGAAGGAGGACGCATATATGAAGTGTTTAGAACTGCGGGATGTAAACTACCGCTACGAAGGGAGTTCGGAAAACGTATTAAAAAAAATCAACGCGGAATTTGAAAGCGGCAAGGTCTACACAATTATCGGACAGTCCGGCGCAGGGAAATCTACGTTATTGTCGCTGATTTCAGGTCTTGACACCTGCAAGGACGGCGAAATATATTATAATGGGACAAATCTTAGCGATGTAGACCGGGACGAATACCGTGCCAAAAGCGTGGGCGTGGTTTTCCAAAGCTACAACCTGCTGCTTAATTCGACGGCTGTATACAATATAACGCTATCAATGAACATTAGTAACAGCAGTATAAAGGATCGCCGAGCTAAAAAGGATTACGCTTACGCTCTGCTTGGTAAGGTTGGGATCGACCGCGAGACTGCTGACCGAAAAATCCTGAAACTGTCAGGAGGCGAGCAACAACGCGTGGGTATCGCGCGGGCATTATCCCATGACCCGGACGTAATCATCGCGGATGAGCCGACAGGTAATCTCGACGCCGAAACCGAGAAGGCGGTGCTCGCGATCCTCTCCCGGCTGGCGCGCGAGGACAACAAATGCGTAATAATAGTCACCCACTCAGAAAACGTAACTGAGATTGCGGATGAAATCATCGGTATCCAAGCAGGGCGACTCCTTGCAAGCAAGGTTAATACAAACCGTATTTCTCTTTGATTCTATCGAGTTTTTCCAGCATAGGCCGCGCGATGATTAGCATGAACGCCACAGTAGCGGCGGCTTGGATGAGGTCGAAAGGGATACCCTGAATATACGACGCAAGCACCATTGTCCCTGTAATATCCGCCTCTCCAGGTTGCCATATCAATACGCTCGCGGGGTTCATAATGCCGCCGTAGATAATGACCGTCGCGAATGCCCCAAAAACGGCAAGGCTCACCGGGGCGCGTCTTAACACGCCTTTCTTGAACAGTGCGCCCGAAAGGAACCCTATGACTCCAAGCGCGAACATCTGATACGGGGTCCACGGCCCCTGCCCAATAAAGAAGTTGCTGACGAACCCGGTCATTGCTCCGATTAAAAATCCCGCCTCTCCGCCGAACGCGACGCCGCCGATAATGATGATCGCGACGACCGGCTTGAACTGCGGCAGCATGAAAAACGCTGCCCTCCCTACGACGGCGATTGCGCACATGACGGCGATTATTACCAGCTCCCGCGCCTGCGGCTTACGTCTCTCGAACACTAGTGCGAAAGGAAGCATAGTTTCAAGGACAATGAGCAAAGAGATGAAGTAATACCGCCTGTCTCCGAAAAAGTATGAACCGACGTAAATCGTTATCGGTATTGCGAGCAGTATCATTACCGCAGCGACAAGCGTACGCTTAGAAAGTCGAGCGTCTCTAGAGGAGCGTTGTGAGTTGGCTACTGCGGGCGCAAATGGTATCCGCCCCTTCTTCAGCACAGGCGGCAGATCCTCCTCCTCGCCTATCTCATATTTCGCATTTATGTCGATCATTTCCGGCATAGGTGGGACTTCGCCGCCAATGGCAATAATGATATCGTTTGCCGTAATTGCCCCCGGCAGAACGTCCCGCGCCATTCTGTTAGCGCTTGTTGTATAAAAACTGTTGCCTGCAAAAAAAGCGCGCGGATAGTTCTCCGTGACAATGCCGCCGTCAAAGAATAATGCGCAGCGGTCGGCGTGTTCGGCGCAGAATTCGACGTCGTGGCTAACCATGACGACGGCTGCGCCGGTCTCCGTCAATTTGCGGATGATTGCGGCGAATGTCTGCTTAAACTCCGCGTCGAGTCCTTTCGTCGGTTCGTCAAAGAGCAGTATGCGTGGCTGAAGCAAGAGCAATTTCGCGAGCGCGGCTCGTTGCTGCTCTCCGCCTGACAGGTCATAAGGGTGCGAATCGAGAACATCTTCGAGGCGGCACAACCTAACCATAGCCGCGAGCCGTTGCGACATGGCGTCTTTTGGCAACTTCTGCTCAGAGAGCATCTCTAGCAGATCCTCGCGAACCGTTTTTGCGACGAACAGCGATTGTGGATTCTGTGGGAGCGCGTAGACAACCGTGTCCGTTGTGACATTTCCCCTCAGTGGCTTATTTATTCCAGCGATGAGCGTCAGCGCGGTCGTCTTTCCCGTTCCGTTGCCTCCAAGTATCGTCACAAACTCGCCGTAACGCGCTTTAAACGACAAGTCTTTGATGACGTCAGGTTGGTTTTTTTCATACCTAAACCAAACGTCTTTCATCTCGATAGCGACTTTAGCTGAGAACTCCGGTTTGAGAATTGGGAATTGGGGTTCATCTCCATCAGAATTAATCCGTTCCGCAATTCTCCACTCCCCTTCCCCCATTTTCGATTTGGATAGCGAAGCGAGCCAATTTGCGCCGTCTCGGACAGTTATCGGGACATCGGCATGCTCAATTCCCCATTGCCCATTCTCCATTTGAACCTCGCAGGCTGCCCACACTCGCATTGCCGTTGGCATAGCTAGGAACATGCCGCCCCCGTGTTCGCATAGCCACAAACCTGCTTCGCGCGGGGAACCGTCCGCGATAATGCGCCCCTTATCCATGACGACGGCGCGGGTGGAGAGTGGTAGCGCTTCCTCAAGCCTGTGTTCTGTAAGTATCACTGTTACATCAAGCTCTTGGTTTATCTTAGCGACCATCGCCAGAAACTCGCCCGCCGCAATAGGATCAAGTTGGCTTGTCGGCTCATCGAGCAACAGCGCGGACGGTTGCGTTGCCATGATGGACGCAAGAGCAAGTATTTGCTTTTGCCCGCCTGACAGTTCCGTTATGGGTTTGCGAAACCATGTCTGGATGCCGAAGAAGCTCGCCATCTCCGCTACGCGCAGACGTATCTCCGGCGTCTTCACTCCGAGGCTTTCCAGCCCGAATGCCAACTCATGCCACACCTTATCTGTGACCATTTGATTGTCCGGAGACTGTGTCACAAATCCTATCTTAGCAGCGGCATCCCGCGCGGAGAGTTCGCCTGTTGGCACGCCGCAGAAGTATATCGCGGCGCCCCCTTCCCTGCTGCCCGCGTCCTCATTGGCGCGCCCGACATGTTTGATTCCACACTCAGGCTTAACGCGCCCGATAATCCCGTGCGGAGTTGCTGACGGTTTCATATGCCTGAGTAGCGTTGTTTTGCCGCACCCGGACGGCCCGCAAATCGTTACAAACTCTCCACGACCGATCACGAGGTTTACATCATCAAGCGCGGGTTTATCGTGGTTTGGGTATGTGAACGTCAGGTTTTCGATTTTATAAATCATATCCATTATTGGTTCCATCCTTGTGGGAGCTGCCGGTGAAACTGAATGAGGCGCTGCCAGAGAAGCTGGGTGAGGCGTATTTCCAAACGAAATCTTCTATTATACTAGCAATTATTGGAAAGGCGCAAAGAGCTAGGTACGCCGCGAAGATAATAAGCGTCGCCCCCGTCCATTTGCCTTTGATTGTTGGGAAGTAGCGGAAGTGGTACGTGCCTGTGAAGTTTCCTGTAAGCGCAGCAGCGGAGCATAGCATAATATAAATCAACGCATAGCCGTCGCGCCTGTCGAAACGGAATATCGAAAACGCCGAGCGCCCCGGCAAGCCGTAGCCGCGCCCTTTCATGCTGTCCGCTGTCTCAATCGCGCTCTCAAGCGCCCATGTGACCATTATTGACAATATTCTTATGCCGTGCCTGATCTTCAGCAAAAGATTTCCGTTCGATATATCTCTCCCAACGCATTTCTGCGCGTTGGATATGACCTTGATCTGTGCTTTGAAGCGCGGAACAATGCGCAGAGCCATCGATAGTATAAGCGAAAGAGCCGGTGTTATCTTACCGAACAAATAAACGAATTTATCAGACGTCATTATGACGTTAAAACAGGAAAACCATGATATGACCGTTATGAGCATAACGCCGGCGGATATCCCGTAAAGTACTGACTCCAGCGTGAGCGGATTGCCGTCCGGCAGGTACGCAAGTATCGTGCTTCCCTGATGGTTGAACACGGGGTTGAGCAAGGCTGCGAATACCAGCATAGGCAGCAAATATATCAGATTGAAACGTGCAGCCTTTTTCCCGCGCAGATAAATGGAGTATATAATAGCGCACAGTAGAGATATGCCAAGGCAGACCGGGTGCGTGAAGAGCATAGCGAACCCGATCACCGCGACGAAATATAATAGGTTAATTACTGGATGGAATCCCGCGAATGCGTCCACGTTTCTTATGCGAGATTCCGTGAGCGAATTTTCTAATGTTTTTTCCCTTCTCGTCAATACCATAACCTCTGTCTATTCATCCTGATTTTGTTCAATTTCAGACTGCCCCAAGTCGCGTCCGAGATCGCAAGTATAATGCCATTGTATTACATCTCCGGGTTGGACCTGATAGCGTGAGCACCCATAATTCGGAAACCAGCCGTTGACGCTGTACCTCCAGCCAGATAGTTCGCCGGCGTCGAACTCGTACAAGTTGTTGATTCCTATAATGTACGAGGAATTGTATATCGGCGTGTTGCGAAACTCCATGTGCATACGGATACGGCGCGTCTCGCGTTGCGTTACGTTGAACACGCTCTCCCCTTCGTATGCGGTCACAGTGGTCACTGGAAATATGACTCCGTCCCCTGGGATGAGCTCGTGTTTTTCCCTATCCAGTAGGTTCATGTTATCGAGTATTGTATCACACCGAATTGTGAGCGTGACAGTGAACGCCCCGTCTCCTATAATCACGTCCTCTGGCTCGACCGGCTGCGGCTTCCCTTCCGGCACCGTGTCGGTCTGGTACTTGTCTTTTATCATCTCCGTGTCGATCTCCATATTGGGGTTCGGCTCGGTTGGTGGTTCATTGGTCGGTGAAGCCGTCAGCGTCGCGTTCTCCTCAGCAGGTTCTCCACCAGGTTGTGGCAAGACTGGCGGCGTCACATCGGCATCATTGCCCGCTTCATCCGCTGCGGGTGAAGGCGAAGGCGAATGAGAAGGCGCATCAATAGCGTCCCCTTCAAAACCTGGCATTTCCGATACACTGCCAGCATCGCCTGTCGGTGGCGCTGCTCCTGATTCCTCTAATCCGACGGCATCAGTAGGGTTATCCTGCGCTTGGCCATAGCCCACCTCCCGTTCTCCTGTCAAGGCTGCTCTAGTAGACGGGTTGGAATAGTCCCGGCTATTGTAATTCCCGCCATAGACGAACGCGGCGACAAGGGCCGCCAGTATAACAACGCCGGCGATTATTTTAGCCTTATGTTTTTTCATGACAAGAATCACCTCGACATTAAACTCGTTGTCTTGTATACTGACTGTTGATTCACAAAAATAACGCGCCGTCCATCATCTTCGGTTTGGCGCGTTTCCATTGTAAAAATGGCTGCCCAATCGCGGAGACAACTTAATTCTACGCCATGTTCCTGGCTTATCCCGCCGCTTCATATATAGAGAACCGGAGGGCATCACAGTGACCCGATCGCGGGGCTTTGCACCCCATTCCATGTCGTCGCCCTGTAAGTGGCGACACTACGCAGAACCTTTGTATTGAATTGTGTTTGTATGTTAACACGGTTGACAAAAATAGTCTACCTTTTTTCCATGTNTCAGTGTTTTTTCACACTGGCGTTGAAAATTTTCAATTATGCTGGAATCGGAATTCTGTCGACAATGAGTGTCTGTAAGCATAAAGTTAAAATAATATAAAACAAACTTGTTATTGAAAGGCAATAACATATTTGTTATACTGTGGTTGACGGGAGTGAAGCAGCTTGTACAGAGTTATTACTTACAAGGACCGTGCCGGGAACGACGAAATAGTTGAATATATCCAAGGACTTAACAGTAAAATGTTAACAAACAAAGACGCACGAATCCGCTACAAGAAAATCATAGAATATATCGGACAGCTTCAAGCCCACGGCGTAGCTGTGGGAGAGCCAGCTATGAAGCATATAACAGGCACGGAATTTTGGGAACTCAGGCCGACCAACGACAGAATAATCTTTGCCTACTGGAAGGATAATGTCTTTGTGCTACTTCACCATTTCGTGAAAAAGACACAGAAGACTCCACCGCAGGAAATCAAACGAGCAGAACGAAACTTGAAGGACTTTTTAGAAAGGTATGAGAAATAATATGAGCATTACCATAAAAGGCGATACGTTTACAACTTTTGACGATCTCTGGGAAACATCAAACTTGACGCAAGCTGAAAAGGATGAGATACAGCTAAAGATAGCCCTTGTAGGCAAGCTAATAGAAGCGCGGGAGCAAAAGGGCATTACACAAAAGCGGCTTGCCGAAATGTCCGGTTTAAAACAGCCAGCCATAGCCCGCCTTGAACGTATGCAAACCACGCCGCAAATAGATACCCTTTTCAAGGTATTGAAACCTTTAGGCTATACGCTTGCCATAGTGCCAGACGGACAGGCGCAGACAGTCGATTGAACCTCCCCCAACTATTGAAATATCTACAACTATTGAAAACAGCTGATAGCAATATTCACATTTTTGTGCTAAAATCAAAACCAGTTCAAATGACTGACAGTCAGCAGATAGCCACAAAGCCAACTATGGTTAAAATAAACGAAGGCATCAGCGCTACGTTAGGAGTGTTATTATGAAAAAACCAATCCAGTTTATCATTCTTACTTGTGTCTTGAGTTGGGCAGTGGCGGGAGTAGCTATTATTTTGGGCTTACGTATAGACACTACCAGCGTAATTCCCTATACAGTTTTTGCGTCATCATATATGTTTATTCCAGCAATCTGCACAATAATTCTCCAGGTGAGACATAAGGAAAAACCGTTTAGAAACCTGAGAGTATCCTTTCGGGTAAATTGGTGGTTTCTAATAGCTGGAATAGTGCCGATTATTTATGCTTTTCTGACGCTGTGCATAAACCCACTCTTTCCTAACATTTCTTTTTCTGCTACCGCAGAAGGGTATCTTGCTTCTTTACCTGCCGAAATCGCGCAAGAAGCTACGCGGCAACTGTCACAGTTTCCGCCCGCTGTTTTCATGCTGGTGACGGTAGTTCAAGCATTGATTGCAGGTTGCACGATAAATGCCCTATTTGCATTTGGTGAAGAACTTGGCTGGCGTGGATACTTGTTAAGGGAGTTACAGGATAAAAAGTTTTTGCATGTTTCGCTTATTACGGGCATAGTATGGGGCGCGTGGCATTTTCCGCTAATTCTTCTTGGCCACAATTATCCCGAACACCCTGTAGTTGGAGTAGGAATGATGATCATATGGTGTGTTTTGCTGGCGCCAGTGATGACATATATAACAATAAAATCGAAATCAGTTGTCGCAGCGGCGATTTACCACGGTACACTAAACGCTATCGCCGGAATCAGTGGGTTGTTCATCATTGGCGGCAATGACTTGATAAACGGCGTAACAGGAATTGCTGGATTCATTACTATAATACTGATAACCTTTGCGTTCTTTTTGTATGATAAATATATCTCAAAGGAGAATATTTTCACAAAGTCTATAGTATAAGTGAAAATACTAATTCTTACCGCGTTTCTATAAACACGGCGCAGTTTTTTGTTCATAACAAATCTGCAAATATAGAATTTTCCTCCCCTGATGACCTTTTTTTCGCTGCTTTAGAACCGTCTCCTACCTCTGTTCATAGCTTCGAGGATTTCAAATTCCTGAGGGATGCTCGGGATGCCGCCCGGCTTTTGTGTTGAAAAACTGGCGGCATATGACGCAAAAGTCGCGATCTCGCGGAGTTCGCCCACTGTCAGGACATCCAGGGGCTTATCTAACTTCATGATACGGCTTACTGCGCTTCCTCCGAAAATATCCCCTGCACCAGTCGTGTCGATCGTATCCGTCTGGGGGCATGGGACAAAAACATGCCCGTTTTTGTTTTGCAAAATGCAGCCCTGCGGGCCAAGCGTGACCATAGCAAGCTTGACGCCGAAGTGCCGGAGCAGGATATCCGACCCTTCACGTTCGTCACAGCCCCAGAGGAATTCCACTTCATCGTCGCTGATTTTGACAATGTCCGCCTGCCCCAGGCTCCATAGGATTTGCTTCTTTGCCTCTTCCTGGCTGTCCCAGAGAGGCAGCCTAAGATTTGGGTCAAAGGTGATGATTTTTCCCAGGTCTTTTGCATAGGAGACAGATTTTTGCGTTGCTTCCCTGATCGGTTCGGCGGTCAGGCTCAGGGAACCGAAGTGGAACACCTTTGCTTCTTCAATCAGTGACAGGTCGATTTCGTCAAAACGCAAGAGGGTATCGGCGCCCGGTTTCCTTGCAAAACTGAAAGACCTGTTGCCGCTCGCGTCAAGGGTAACAAAAGCTAGTGTGGTAAAGGCAGAACCGTCGCGTACGATGCCTTTCGTATCAATACCAGCCTTTTGCATAGTCCCAATGAGTTTTTCCCCGAACGCGTCGTCGCCCACTTTGCTGATCATAGCGGTTTTCATGCCGTAGGCTGCCAGCGCAGCAAGATAATTCCCCGGTGCTCCGCCGGGTTTTGCCGCAAGCGTCGGATATCCGTCCCCGTCCATACTGACGGGTGCGAAATCAATTAACAATTCACCGATAGCTGTTACATCATACATTTGTCATTTTCTCTCCGTCCACTTATGTAGGCAATAACTGTATGCTTTAACGCTTTAAATGGCGATTGTGCCAAAATGACACATTTGCCCTTTAGAGCGCTAAAGACCGCACCATGCGCTGGGTTGTCGGCAGCGCTCGCCTTAGACCCTTCTTGCTAAGAACCCCGTTGCGCTGAATATGAAAAATCCGGCAATATCCACAGCGACAATAGTTGCGCCTACCGGTGTTTTCGCGATGATCGAAATGACAATACCGAGCGCGGCGCAAGTCACTGACAACAATACCGAGCATATAGTTACAGCCTTAAAGCTCTTAAACACCCTCATTGCGGACAGCGCTGGGAATATCACTAGCGCGGAGATTAGCAGAGCGCCAACCAAATTCATAGCTAGTACAATGATTGTGGCGATAACGATTGCAAGGATCAAATTGTAAGTTTTCGCCCCAACACCTGTTGCCGCCATAAAATCTTCGTCAAAAGTGACAGCAAAAACTTTGTGATAAAACAACAGAAATACTGCAATTACCAGCACCGACATGACAGCGCACAACCACACCTCCACCTCGGTTAAACTAAGAATTGACGCGGAGCCAAATAATGTGGCGCATACGTCTCCTGATAGATTTGAGGATTTCGAAAAAAGGTTCATTATAAGATAACCAATAGCAAGCGTACCGACCGAACTCATGGCAATTGCTGCATCGCCATTAATTTTTGTATTCTGCCCTGTGCGCAACAACAAAATAGCGCAGATTGCCGTTACAGGCAAAACCAAGAGAAAGTTGCTTGTCAGATTCAGCGCTGTGGCGATAGCCATTGCTCCAAAAGTAACGTGGGAAAGCCCGTCTCCGATAAACGAGAAGCGTTTGAGTACAAGCGTTACACCCAAAAGCGAGGAACACAGCGCAATCAGAACGCCAACAATCATAGCGTAGCGCACAAACGGATATTGGAAGTATAAAACGATTTTATCTATTATCTC
>WRNV01000062.1 GCA_009776445.1 Oscillospiraceae bacterium
CGCGTTGGAACAGTCATTGGAGAATCTGGAAGAAGGTGACGAGTAGTGCGATGTGTTATATATGCTCGATATAGTTCGGACGGGCAGCGCGAGGAAAGCATAGACTACTTTTGTCAAGGTATGAATTTCTATAACTTCAGGATTTCTTTTCAAAGACTGCTCGTATCTGCGAAGTTATAAGGAGAGAGTCTGAAGGAAAAAATCAATAATCACTGGTTGGAATAGTACGTAATTCGTAAATGCAAGCAAACAAGGAAACTTGATGCTTGCATTATTACGAGAGTACGAATATAATTATGTGTAATCACCATTTTATGGAGGTGTGATGTGGACGGGTATGTTAAAGCCGACGAGATGGCAAAGCGTTGGGATGTATCTATACGTCAAGTTCAGTTACTTTGTCAAAACGGAAAGATAAAGGGTGCATCGAAATTTGGTCCTGCATGGGCTATACCAGAAAAGACACCGAAGCCCACACGCACAGGAAAATCTAAACCTGGTCGCAAACCGAAGGATATCACAGGGAGGGAGCCATTATGAGCGAACTGAGCGCAAAAGGATTCGAACGATTTGAGGGTATTAGACATATTCACGAAGATGGTAGCGAATATTGGTTTGCTCGCGAACTTTCAGCAGCACTAGACTATAACGAATGGCGAAATTTCACAAAAGTGATTGACAAAGCCCGAATTGCCTGCGAAAACAGCGATTTTAGTATTGATGACCATTTTGTTGAGGTCAACAAAATGGTCGAGATAGGGGACAAAATAGAAAGAAGCGTTAGTGATTTTGAACTTTCTCGCTATGCTTGCTATCTCATAATACAAAATAGTGACTCGAGTAAAGCTGCCGTTGCACATGGGCAAACCTACTTTGCTATTATTTCAAAGGTGGTATTTCAAAACATGAAATCGAAACGTTTCAAAATCGCCCTTTCTTTTCCTGGCGAGTATCGATGTTTAGTCCGAGATATTGCACAACAATTATCGAAAATCTATTCAGAAGAATCAATACTATTTGATGAGTTTCATAGTGCGGAGTTCGCTATGCCAAATCTAGATATTCACTTGCAGAGACTATATGGCAATGAATCTGAACTTATTGTTGTATTCGTGTGCAAAGAATATAATGACAAAATATGGTGCGGTATTGAATGGAGATCTATTCGTAACCTCATGAATAATAAGATCGAGAATAACAGAATTATGTTTATAAAACTTGGGGATGGCATAGTCGATGGAGTGTTTGGATCAACTGATGGATATCTTGATGCAACGATGATGGATATTTCAGAACTTGTTGATAATATTAAAAAAAGACATTTTCTTATATCGTGACATCCTTTAACTTTCCACTTTGCACTATTCGACATACTATTACGAGGTGCGGCAATGCCTACAACAGTCACGCTAACAGTCACAAAAGGCAAACTTAGTCCAAAGCAGTATCAATACACCCAAAAAGAATCCCTGCTTATTGGGCGACTTGACGATTGCAACTTGGTGTTAGAGGAAAGCACTGTTTCTCGTTATCATTGCTTGATAGATATTTCGCCGCCTTCTGTGATGGCACGCGACTTTGGCAGCTTAAACGGTACATACCTGAACGACAAGCTCATCGGCCAGCGCCCGAAGGGTATGAGCGTAGAGGAGGCCCGCAAGCAGCGCACTAATGAGTTCCAAGTAAAATCCGGTGATCGCCTAAGACTTGGAAAAGACTGTGAAATTACGGTGGATATTACATGCCCCCAGGACAGCGTGGACTGTTTTGATATAGCTTTGACAGACATACCTAAGTGTCTTGAAGACTTATTCGTGCAGGATTTAGCCGGATTTCAAAAGGTAGAGAGTATTGGAAAGGGCGGAATGGGTGAAGTCTGGCTTGTGTCCGACCAATCTGGAAAACAGTATGCACTAAAGCTCATGCTTCCTCATATGGCAACAGATGATAGTAACTGCCAGATGTTCCGGCGTGAAGCCCAATTATTAACGCAACTCGATCACCCAAATGTAGTAAAAGCATACAGCATCGGAAGCATAGGCAATGTTTACTACATACTCATGGAGTTTTGCAGCGGTGGTAGTGTAGACAACATTATGCGTATCAATAACGGTAAACTCAGTCTGGAAATAGCAACCGATATTATTCTGCAAGCGTTGGACGGGTTAATCTACACACACGGAACAACAATTGATGCCAAAGATGAAACCGGAGAAAGCATGACTGTACGCGGCATCGTCCACAGGGACTTCAAACCAGCGAACATCCTCCTTTCTGACAGCACGAATAAACCAAAGGCAAAAGTTGCGGACTTCGGATTGGCAAAGGCATTTGAAATAGCTGGTTTGACTGGCCATACCCGCACCGGAGTTTTCGGCGGAACCCCTGTTTTTGCGCCGCGCCAACAAATCATTGATTATCGTTACGCAAAACCAGCAGTCGATGTGTGGGCAGCGGCAGCCTCTTATTATTACATGCTCACGGGTTGTTTCCCAAAAGACTTCAACGGCAAGGATGCAATAGCCGATGCGTTGCTTAACTCTGCGGTACCGATTCAAGAGAGGAATGCTTCAATCCCAGCGAGGCTAGCTGAGGTTATTGACAAAGCTTTGTTGGAAAAGCCGACAATTGGCTTCCAAACCGCCACGGAACTCAAAGCGGAAATAGTGGGGGCGATATAATGGGGACAGCAATCACCTGTCATGCCGAAGGACTACTTGATATTGGAAAGCAGCGTAACACCAATCAGGATGAAATCATCTTGTTAGATGAGATTCATTTTTACGCTGTATCCGACGGTATGGGCGGGCTGATAAATGGCGGCGAAACCTCTGCGTTGATAAAGTCATTACTGCCTGTTGCCTTAGAAATGTCGATAAAAGCGATGGGGCAATCAGATGACCCGCACCAAGCCGCAGGAATTCTAAAAGAGAAAATCCAGTGGCTTTGCGATGAAGTGTATTGGCAAGGCATAGTATATGGACCTAACCAATTTGGAGCTACTCTCTGTGGCGTATGGATTACAGGAAGAGTAGCAGTATTCGTCAACATCGGGGATAGCCGCGCCTATCTGTTCATCAACGGCGAACTATGCCAAATCACAAGCGACCACAGCATTGCCGCTCATTTGATAGCGCACGGCGAGTTAACGGCAGAGGAAGCACGAACACATCCTTCTCGGTCACGATTAATGAGGTATGTAGGCATGAAACCGCCGGTACATCCCGATATGTTTATTGAAAACCTATCCACTGATTGCGAAATACTATTATGCAGCGACGGGCTATATGGAATGCTTACCGATGAGGAAATCGCAAAAATACTAGAGGCTGGCGGAGATGATGCAGTAAAACGCCTGATAGATGCTGCAAACCACGCCGGTGGCGATGACAACATATCAGTTGTGTTAATCAGGTTTCGCAAACAAGGGGTATAAGCATGGCAACTATTTACGATTACGAGCCATTGTTCGGCGAATGGAAAATAAAAGAGCGTTTAGGCAGAGGCGGTTTCGGAGAGGTTTATTCCGTCTATAAGGAAGCTTTCGGTATTACTCAATGGGCAGCGGTGAAGCGGATCGAACTTCCGCAAGTTAGTCCTGAGAAAGACAAAGCCTTACTTGACCGGGTTAAAGCAGAAATAGAATCTATGCTTAAACTTAAAGCTGTACCTCACATCGTTAAGATAGAAGACTTTGCTGTCGTTGACTGGAAACGTGACAAAGGGCAGGATATTCTTATACGCATGGAATTATTAACCAGTCTGGAAGAAAAGCTAAAGTATGGACTATTACCAATAGACGAAGTTATCAAGCTGGGTATACATATATGTCGAATGCTTGAGATTTGCGAAAAACAGAACATAATCCACCGTGACATCAAACCTGCAAATATATTTGTGACAGAATATGGCGATTACAAATTAGGAGATTTTGGAATCGCACGTACTTTACAGGATGGAAGTGCCTCCACAAGTATCGGAACAATGGATTATATAGCACCGGAAGTTGCTACCTTTCGCCAAAGATATGACTCGCGAGTAGATATTTATTCATTGGGGCTTACGCTCTACTATTTGCTGAACGGGAACAAACTGCCCTTTGAGGGCGAGGACAATGAAGAATCACCATTAGTGCGTCGGATTGACGGAGAGCCATTACCATATATTGTTGATGTACCGAATCAGTTTTCCAATGTTGTTTCGAGAGCCTGTTCATTCAAGGCGGATAATAGGTTTGACACCAGCGGTGAATTTAGACGTGCATTAGAAAAATGTATAGCACTCGAACCTCAAAATAAAGCAAACATTGAAAATATGGGATTAGACATTCCTAATATTGAAAACCTTCGTCTGGAAAATCTTCCGCAGAATAGAATGATACTTGAATCGAAAACAACAAGGTTTAATTTCTTGGAAGATTTTTGGAAAGTGATATATCTTGAGAATTATGTAAAAAAAGGTGGAAGCAGAGTACAGTTCGTTACCGGCAAAGCAGGGTCAGGAAAATCACAATTGCTTAGACACTTCCTAGAAATAGCGGATAACTATTTAACCGTTTCGCTTTCACTAAAGTCTATGAACCACTTTTCTTTTTTGAGTCTGTATACAGAGATAGTCAATAGAATAGATATTTTGAGTTGCTTGCAGCGTTGCAGTGAAAGAGTCGTTCGCGCTTTGGACTTTGCTCCTGACGAAATAGGGAGCAACTTTCTAGAATTTCTAAAGTCGAAAAAACTGGATGATCCAATAACTAAGCGTGAAGTTAGAATACAATTAGGTGCCACATTCAGGGATAATCCTTGTATCAACTACAATTTTGCACTTGCATGCACACTTTTGACTGGTGACATACTTGGTTATCCAGTACTTGAGAAACCCGCTAAAGAGGCTATATTAAGTTGGCTTTTATGTTTAGAAAATCATAAGCTTCCAACTTTAAGGAATTTGGGCCTTTCGCCATCGAATATTTCCTTGCATGACGCACGACATATGATGCAATCACTTGTTGAAATTATTAGGATGGCTGGTTATGACGGACTTGTTGTTGCCATTGACGATTTGGAACATTTGTTGTCTCGTGATAGTTTGGAGGAAATACGATATACACGGATCAAACGCGAAGATGCTTATGAGAGCATTCGGGAGCTTATTGACAAAACTACTGAGATGCGTCATGTTATGTTCCTTTTTGCTTTCGAAAATATGCTAATCAATGATGATTGGTATGGAATCAAGTCTTACCAAGCCTTGTGGTTTAGGGTGCAAAATGAGATTCTAGATGACAAAGTAAATCCTTTTTCGAACTTGGTTTGCTTGGATAATCGCTCAATGAACGATTTGCATCCATTGATGGAGATGTTAGCACGCACCGCGAGGGGATTGATTGCGATGAACTATGAAAAATGTAGACTTATTGAACCACTACGAATGGGCATCTCTTCGAAGGAAGTAGCTAAAGAGCTTTATGGTGGAAACGCAGATTTAATGGGCGAAATGTCAGAGTGGATGAATAGCGGTACTGGTGACGGAAGAATAATTACCGGTGCTTATGGTGAAGGAAAAACGCATCTGTTAAACATGGCATACCATATGGCTCACAAAAACAACATGGTGGTTTCCGTTGTTATGCTATCGAAAGGTACTCCAATTAGCCTTCTAGATAATGTATACCAGAGTGCAGCAATAAACACTTATCTGCCAGACCATGATCAACCTGGCTTTTTCCAGTTACTGGACAAGCTGTCACCCTCGGAAATGGCTGACCTGCAAGCGTATGCAAAAAAGGAGCTGCAAACTAACAAGTTGTACTATTTGCTAAAACTCTACTACAACACAGATGATTCTGAAATAAAGCGATCTATATGTGCAGACTTATTGGGTGCATATATGCACAATAGTAAAATCGTGGAGGCTCACAGGATTACATTTGGTGAAAAGGTGGAGTTTTCGACAAATTTTGTAGAATCTGTTCATATGATTGATTATTTTCGCTTTTTAAGCCGCCTCTTTACCCTGTCCAGATTTAAGGGCTGGCTGATTCTATTCAACGAACTTGAGTTAATTGGCAGACATGGTCGATCTACCCGTTTTGAGGGATACGCCAATATATCAAAGCTCTTGCATGGTGATATTGATAACACATATTGCTTATTCGCTCTCACTAATAATTACGCTATGCAGGTGATAGAAGGAAAAGAAGAGCGTAAACATCTTGCAGAGGCGAATGATTATGCAAAAGAAGACATTTTATATATCCTCAGCAGGATTGAAACAGCTCCTGAAATCCCACCCATGCAGCGAAAAGAATTTTTCGTAGTCGTATCAAAGATACGAACAATTCATTCTCAAGCATATGGATGGGTGCCAAAAGTCACCGCTCAAGAATTATTCGAAACAGCTTGGTCATGTGGTTACTATCTTCGAACAAAGATACGTGCTGCAGTTGAGTATCTAGATCTTCAATATATTCACGAATACAAGAAAAATAGAGCTTAAAAAAGTCCGTGCGGAGATTTGAATTGATTTTGAAAGGAAGGAACTCGAAATGTATCTTGGTGATAGTTTATTATTGACACTTAATCATTATCGTTATGACCTTTACAGAGGAGATTTGCCTGTCCATATGTTTTTAAGCAACCATTTCAACAAATACTGTAAAGATATCAGTATGGCTGCCTCAGAAGAAAACCCATTTGTTGGAAAAGAGTTTATAAGTAAACTAGGTTTAGCGCTCCCGTTGCTGAGTGACTTTTCTGATTGTCTTGTTGGCTTATCAGAAGCATACAGAAATGGTCAGGGGAAGCGCGCATATGATGAAGCGTATTGTTTGCTCGAAAGAATGTCTCCATACTTTTTACAGCGTTTTCAATGGAAAGGCAGTAATGAACAGTTTATCAGAATACGAAACGGTGATTATAGAATTACTGATGGAAAGGTATCCAAAGAACAGAAAGCCCAGATGTTTCATATTAAGAATGACTTGAGACATAAAATTGGCGCCTATAGATACAGCGTTTCGGGTTATCCGTGTCTGTATTTGTCAAGTGGCGAAGAATTAGCTTGGTTTGAATGCGGCATGCCCAAACAATTCAGCTATTGTCGTATGTTGATTACTGAAGAAGGTGAAAACGCACTTAGGCTCGTAGACTTTTCAAACACGCCGGCTGACATTATTTCAAGCATTCACGTATGGCTTCTTGGAGCTAGAAAAAATGGGCAGAAAGATCAAGAAGATAAAATATACAATTATCTTTTGAATTACATCCTCACATACCCCTTAGCGGCAGCATGCTCAATGAGAGCAAAGCAGAGAAACAACAAATTCGTCGAGGAATATGTCATTCCTCAAATGTTTATGCAATGGATAAGAGAGAGTGATGAATTTGACGGTGTTAGGTATAAGTCATCGCTTTACACTAACTTAGTTGAAGGGATGGGAGCAGTGAACATCGCATTGCCAGTGAAGGCATTTCGACCAGATGGGTTATGTAAGAAGCTAACATCTAGTATTTTGGTGTCAGATATAGGTTACTTTGATGTAAACAAGGATTTTGAAAAGTATTCTAGCCATTTGCATGAAATCGAGCGTTTTATGGATGTACTGTGGTCAGACATTTTGAATGAGGAAGATCAAGGATCATATGTTTGGCAACTAATCGAAGTTTGTGAAACGGTTCTTAGAACGTATAATGCTCTTATGGAGGGTAATTATTTGAATGGTGAGTTGCTTTTTAACCATATCGACAGGCTTCACGATTATATCCATTGCATCTATAGGAGCAAGACTATAATTGTTGACGATTGTTTAAAAAAAGCACAGTCAGAAAATACTTTGCACAGTTTTGATGAAGATAAAATCAATTCTCATATTGATAAGTTTTACAAATTGATGAGTGAAGTTGTCCGAAAACATACTGTTTTCAATTTCAGATTCGATGATTTAGATAACTTTGAAAATATATAGACATTTATAAAACAGAGGTGGAATAGTGCCCTCTATTCATGACTACGAGCCGCTATTTGGTGAATGGAAAATAGGAAAACGACTTGGTAAAGGTGGCTTTGGCGAGGTTTATTCTATCTACAAAGAAGCTTTCGGTATCACCCAATGGGCAGCGGTTAAACGGATTGAACTCCCGCAGAGCAGCCCTGAAAAAGACAGCGTTCTGTTGGAGCGTGTCAAGGCTGAAATCATGTCCATGATACAAATGAAGGATTATCCTCACATCGTCAAGATTGAGGACTTTGCCATCGTAAATTGGAAACGTGACGATGGGCAGGATATACTCATCCGAATGGAATTGCTCACCAGCTTGGAAGAGAAGATCAAAGATGGACCTCTGCCGGTAGACGAGATTATAAAGTTAGGGATACATATTTGTAAGATGTTGGAGGTGTGCGAACAGCATAATATCATCCACCGCGACATTAAGCCCGCTAATATCTTTATCACAAAATACGGCGATTACAAGCTCGGCGACTTTGGCATTTCTCGGACACTTGCTGACGGCTCTGCGTCTACCAGCATTGGAACTATGGATTTTATTGCTCCGGAAGTGGCTTCGTTCCGACAAAAGTATGATTCGAGAGTCGATATTTACTCCTTGGGATTGACAATGTATTACTTATTAAACGGGAATAGGTTGCCTTTTGAGGATGAGGATAGCGACGAGTCGCCAGTGGTACGCCGGATATATGGGGAAGGATTACCTAATATAGAGGGAGTCTCTGAGTGGCTCTTTCGTGTAGTTTCTTCAGCTTGTGCTTATAAAGCCATTGAAAGATATGGAAATGCAGAAATAATGCGAAAAAGGTTAGTGCGTGGCCAAGATACTATAAGCATTTATAATGAACATGGTTATCTAAGGTTTTATGATTTGTACAATGATATGCTTTATGAAGTTAAAAAACACTCCCTTCGTTACTACAAAGATTGGATGTACTATATAAACGCAACGACTGAATGTCTGTTTAGAATCAGAAAAGATGGTACAAATAAAATGAGATTGACCGATGTGGCTGTCCACCGCTATCGAATTCATAATGATTGGCTCTATTATAGAGATACAGTCGCAGGCAATATGATTCTTAAAGGCAGATTGTTTAGGATTCATCTAGATGGCACGAATAACACGCAATTAACGGAAGAATTAGTAGCAAATTATAGATATTGGGGAGAATGGATATTTTATGTAACGGGTATCAAAAGCAGCAGTTGTTTATATAGAATCCGTCTTGACGGTGGCGATAAAATGAAGTTAGCCGATGATGTGATAAGCTCCACCTATCATATTTTTGGCGACTGGCTGTTCTACACAACTGGCAAAAAATATGATTATTGCCTCTTCAAAGTGCGATTTGATGGCACTGATAGGATGAAATTAGTAAATGGAAGAGTCTCATATTTTTGGACAGAGGAGAAATGGATCTTTTATAAAATATCGGGTAACAATACTAATCTATACAGAATCCGCATAGATGGGTCGGATTACAGAGTTGTAATAGCTGACGGGTTTCGTTCTATCCTCGCGATTAAGGATAAGTGCCTATATTACTCAGATTATAATAGTGTGTACAAAATTGAATTGGATGGAACAAGCAAATCAAGAATAACCGATTATGATACCGAATCACTCTATTTTCTTGGTGACTTTATTTATTATTCCGTGGAAAAGGATAACGGATTATACAAGCTATTCAGGGTTCATCTTGACGGGAAATACAACGAGATGATAATAAGTGACTTGGACGAGCATTCGCTTGGCTACGATGAGTATGATGACGAAGAAAACCCTATTTCTCTTAGGTTCAACTGCAAGAGTAATCCAGATGTTTTGAATATCATTAGACCAGACGGCATAATCTGTCAAATAAATGAAGATAGATAGAAGGTAAAATAATGTTAAAGGCAGGTGTCACTAATGGACTTCACCACCACAATGCGCTTTGTCCTTCTCCGCGCACAAGCGGAAGCCCACAGCGCGGAAATCGGTAGCCCGCACCCGGAACATATCTTTCTGGGAATCTTGAAGCTCTCTGAATTGACGGCAGAAGAAGCTTTCGCGTCCTCACGAGACAAAGCAGGCATTGATGCAGATATTCAATCGGTGAAGAACCAACTGGCGAAGCTGTCCATAAACTCAACTGACGCGCGCCAAATATTGCGCCGTGCTTTGCGGGTTTCGCCGCATGCCGACGATGCTGATGCTAACATTGCCACGCTATTGGCTAACGCGTTAAAAAAGACAAACGATGACCGTCTGAGTGCGAACTTAGTCCTGCAAGCCATGTTGGAAAACCCAACTCCAATGCTGAAATCCATGTTCTTTGACAAGAAAAGCATCAAGCCACTCAAACATGACATGGCCCTCGAACAACACAAACAAGACCCAAACGACCCGCCCGACCCACCCGACAAACAATCCTCCGCTGAATCGTTGTCGAGGTTGTCGGAGCGCGTGACTATAATGCAGTACACATTGTTGGAAAATGTACGCGGGCAAGATCATGCCGTACACGCTTTCGCACAAGGTGTATTCAACGCTGAAGTATTAGCAGCAGCGGATGAAAAGCGTGTGCAACCTCGCGCTGTATTTGTGTTTGCCGGTCCTCCCGGTGTGGGCAAAACTTTTTTGGCAGAACAAGCTGCACAAGCATTAGGAATCCCCTTTATGCGTTTTGACATGAGCGGCTATTCCGATCATCAAGCAAATGTAAACTTAATCGGGATAAACCCCTCCTTCAAGGAGTCAAAACCTGGGATTCTTACCGCCTTTGTCAAGGATAACCCTCATAGCCTATTATTATTTGATGAAATCGAAAAAGCTCATATCAACACGATACATTTGTTTTTACAGCTTTTGGACGCAGGGGTGTTACGCGATGATTACACGGATGAAAATGTTGTTTTTAAGGACACGCTCATCGTTTTCACCACTAACGCAGGCCGGTCACTGTACACAGATGGTACAAACACGGCAGGCTCCACCACGCAAATAATAATGGATGCGTTGGAATCGGACATAGACCAGCGCACTGGTCGTCCATTTTTTCCGGCGGCTATTTGTTCCCGTTTAGCTACCGGCTACCCTGTTTTATTCAACCATTTATTGGCACATGACTTGGCAGCAATAGCGGAAAGAGAATTACAACGGCAAGCCGGATTATTTAAGGAACAGTACGACATTACGGTAGGATATGAAGAACTACTCCCATTTACTATGTTGTATTCGGTAGGTGGACACGCCGATGCGCGGAAGCTACGCGCAAAAACAGAGCAGTTCTTTAAGAACGAGGTATATAAGCTGTGCCGCCTGTGGGATGTAGACAACCGTTCGGAGGCTCTCGCCCAGCTTGCCGACATCCGGTTTACCGTTGAAACGGAAACATCCGCCGCAGTACGCTCTTTGTTTTTCACGCAGGACAGACCGACTATATTGTTTTATGGTGAGAATCAAACTGCCGACAACCTACGCAATAACCTGTCAGAATACGAGTTACTATATGCGAATAATGAAGAAACCGCGCTGAAGATTATTAGCGAAAATGAAGTCTTATACGTAATTCTCGAATGTCGCCCTGCGCAAAAAGCCGTAGCTTATAGTGAAACTGTTTATTTGTTCGAACACATTCCTTTTGCCGCATCCACACTGAAAAATGTAACAACCGTGTTTACGACAATCCGTGAACGACTTCCAGAATTACCGATATACCTACTTGACACGGATGCTTTGCCTATGGATGATACGTTGACCTCTGCGTTTTTACAAAAGGGTGCGCGTGGAAAAATCATGTGGCCCAAAGAGGATTTTAGCGTGTTTTTGGACGATCTCGTTAATATCACAAGGCATCTAACTTGGCAGAAGACAGCGGCTACTTTACTATCGGAGCAGAAAATCCTTGCATTCGAGACTGCGCCGGTGCTATCTGCGAATAAGCAAGAAGCACAGATACGATTGCGTTCATTCACACTTCAAAAAACTGTTCAAAGCGGCGGTGCTGGTAATCTCTTAGATGAAGTATCGAAACCAGATACACGTTTTTCCGATGTCATAGGAGCTGATGACGCAAAAGAGGAACTGCAATTCTTCACGACCTTTTTGAAGAACCCAAAGAAGTTCGCAGCGCAGGGGCTAATGTTGCCTAAAGGCGTATTACTATATGGCCCTCCCGGAACAGGCAAAACCCTCTTAGCAAAAGCGATGGCCGGAGAAAGTGGCTTGGCGTTTCTTTCGGCGGTGGGTAGCGGATTTGTGACCAAATGGAGAGGGAGCGGCGAGGAGGCTGTAAGGGATTTGTTCTCACGCGCTAGGCAACACGCTCCTGCAATTATATTTATTGATGAAATCGATGCAATTGGACGGGTGCGGGGCGGGCGCCAATCATCTCATGGCGAGGAAATGGCGTTAAACGCTTTATTAGCGGAAATGGATGGTTTTTCTGTAGATCAGAATCGTCCCGTGTTCTTGCTCGCAGCAACCAATTTCGATGTTGAAGAAGGAAAAGGTGGTATGGGCGTTCTAGATCCGGCTTTAGTACGACGTTTTGATCGGTCGATATTAGTGGAATTGCCGGATAGAGCCGCAAGAAAGAGTTACATCGAAATGAAACTTGCAATACTACCTGCCCATAAGATTACTCAGGAAATGATAGAACGATTGGCTGTACGTTCTCCGGGTTTGAGTTTGGCTAATTTGGAAATGGTTTTGAATCTGGCTTTGCGCAATGCGGTAAAAAATAATCAGGCACTGGATGATGATATATTAAGCGAGGCATTTGAGCTAACTGAACACGGTCCTGAGAAGAATTGGGGTATTGACTATTTGGAACGTGTCGCAAGACATGAAGCCGGACACGCATATATTAGTCACTTTTCCGGCAACACACCAAACTATGTGACCATTGTGTCCCGTGGCAGCCACGGCGGCTATATGGAACATAGTGACGATGCCGAAAAACCATTATTCACAAAAGATGAGCTTAATGGGAGAATTCGCGCTGCTTTAGGCGGTCGCGCAGCAGAACTTATTTATTACGGTAAGGAAGACGGCCTTTCGAGCGGCGCGTCAAACGATTTAAAAGCAGCAGCAAGCATTGCACGTAAAATGATTTGTGAATATGGTATGGACAATCAATTTGGTTTGCTGGCACTTGCACCTAGCACAGCTATTGAAGGTATAATGGGGAGGAAAGTGACGAAACGAGTTTCGAAGATGCTTAAAACCTCACTGAAAGAGGCTGTCAAACTAATCAAAGTCGGAAAACCAAAGATTGAATTGCTTGTTTCAGCTTTATTGGAAAAGAACAAGTTGACGAAAGAGGAGATTGAGGAGATTCTTATGTGAGCAATAAATTTTTACACACCCGCTGATATTTGTGCTGATGCAATCGGAACAAGTTTCACAAGCTAATCGCACCGTAATTCCTTAAAAACACATGCATTACGCAAACCCCCTAATACCCGTTTCTGTTTTAGCAAGCAAGGCACAGTTATATAACTGCGCTCGTTTTTGCGATTTCGGCTATGTGCCGAAATCGCAAAAATGCTTGTTGAGGCTGCCGCCCCAAACCCCGCAGGGAGAGTGCGATGCGCTCTCCCCCAAGCCGCCAGTCGGCGTCTGCTGCGACCTGCAAAAGCAGGTCTACCTGTCGTAAGATTTGCTGCGGTTTTTGTTGCGGTCGGCTGTGCGTTCCTGCGCGTCCGGGTCGATCCTGAGTATGCGCTCAACATTGTTCTTCGCCTTGAGCAATTCAATGTTCTCGCTTCTCAATTCCTTGTATCCGCGATACAGCGTTTTCCTCTCGGATTCGAGCGTCGCCCATTCCTGTTTGAGTGCATTTATTGACGGAAGTTTTTTCATGCCAATGCCGCCGAAATACTTTTTTGCCGCCCTGTGCAGGATGATGTCAGCGGCGTGAACATCATAGACAGCCCTGTCCCAGCCGGAGGCTTTGTACTTCGCGTAAATGTCGCGAGTTTTTCTGTAAGTACCGATCTGTTTCTGAAGCTCTGATATACCCTTTTGCCTTGCTTCGATCTCCTTAATCCTTTTATGCCTGATGTTAAAATCGGAGGACGAGGCAGCGGATTTTTTTGCAAGCTCCTCATATGTGTCTATTCCCTGTTCTTTCAAGTAGATCAGTGTGCGGGCAGCTTGTTTAAGATTATAGATTCGCGCCCAATGCTCAAACGCTTCCGTGCTTTTGCCTTCCTGTATTTTTTGCTGTATGTCGATGAGCAAACCGAACTTTGTATGAGCGGTTATAACGAACGGAGCAGGCGGCTCGTCGTGAGCTTCAACGGATTGCCGACGAATGACTTTCCGCAGACCAATGAGCCGTTCTATAATAGCTTCTTCGGTATAATCGTCGCCGAGGGATTTGCACCTTGCGAACTGCCCGGCCCCGGGTATCTTGAATGCGAGGTATTTCCCGCGCTTGACTTCGCAGTCGGCGGCGATCATGGCAGCAATGAAACCGTTGTAGTCTTTTGCTTTTTCAATCGCGTCGTCGATGATATGTTTCAGCTTGTCCCGGTTGGACTGCGGCTTGCTGCCGTCCTGCCATTTGCCATAATGCACCCGGCTCGGTTTCGGGGCCTCAATGATTGACAAACCGTTTTCGATACAGAGATGGTCGGCAATTCTGCGGATGGCGAAAGCGGAGCCTTTGAAATTTCTGAATTTCTTTGTGCAGTCGAGGCTCGTGCTGTTTATTATAACGTGCGTGTGAATATGCGATTTGTCAGTATGCGTACAGCATATGAACGCGTGATTCTTGTGCGAGAGTTTCATAGCAAGATCATATCCTATGCGGTTCGCAGTCTCCGCGTCAGTCTCGCCGGGCAGGAAACTGATGCGGACATGATATGCGATGACATCATGCGCCCCTTGATTGCGCCCGGTAATTGCCGCGTACTGGCGCTTAGAGAAGAGGAACTCGTCGTCAGCAATGAGCGGATCGCACTCGAAAGCCGTGACCCACTCGCCGCCGTCCGTCTTTTCCGGGTTCTTCACATAGTCCACGCTAGTTTTGAGCGCGGCAGCGATTGGCCGCCTCCCGCCTTTACCTCCAGCATGGATCGGGAGTATAGCCGTCGTAGCCATTATGCACCCTCCAGCGGCGTTCCCGGTTGCTCCGTGCATTCCGGCAAAGTTCGGATTGTTGGCGGCGGGATGAATCACTTGCCGGGTTTTGCGCTTGCCACATCCGACAGCAACGCCAGCAATGTGCCAAAGTCAGCGCGGACTTCTGTGAGCAATTCGATCATCTCGGCTATGTCATTCCGGTATATGCCTCCGCCCGCGTTCGCCCGGTGCGCAATCTGGTTCCCGTTGTTTGCCGTTATGCGGATTAGCCTGCCGATCTCGTTTAGCAATTTAGAATCAAACACTATAACGTGGCCGTCGATGCACATTTTCCGGATAAAAGCGCTCCTGTTTTTTATGCCTGTCTGAGCCATGCGCCGCTCGAACAATTCCTCTTCCTCCGGCGACATCACAAAATAGACCCCTTTTGTCTTTTCCCTCGCCATAACCTCAGCCCTCCGTTCCGTTCTTGAAGATGGTCAAGGTGGTCATGTTGGTCAAGCATTTTTCCCGGGCATCAACCGGTTGGCCTCCTTGACTTTCTTGGCCATGATGACAATCTTCATTTACTACTGAATATGCCACATCAATCGGCAGTTCCCAATACCACTGGATGCCCCGTTTTATTGAGATGACGCTAAGCGCGTCCTTTGCGCGGTTCAGCGTCTTTGGGGATATGCCCTCTTCCTCCGCCATTTGCATCATGTCAGCGGCAGGGACCGGACCGTGCGCCAACTCTGATTCGATAAGCCGCCGCGCTTTGGCGAATTGGCTTTCCGGTTTCTTAACTCCGCGCAGCAGTTCGTCAATTCCAATGTCATATTCGCCAAGCCAAGCAAACACGCCTGACGGGTCTATCTCGAAAGCCTGCGCGGGACCGGTAGGTAAAAGGTTATTCTTGTTGTTCACGATAGCCCGCATACTATTTTCTGTGGGAATCCTGCCAACCGTCAGAACGCTCCGGGATGCGGCATAGATGTCAATGCTGCCAAGCCCGCGATACGCAGCCTTACCGCCGGTTTTGTGAAGATGCCCCACTAGCAGGACGGCACAGCGATTCCGAGCCGCGACAGCGCCGAGTTTTTTCATGAGCGGTCGGATACCTCCCACGCTGTTCATATTAGCGCCGCCGAGGTAAGCCTGCACCGGATCTAGGATCAGCAGCCTTGCGTTTGTTTCGCTTATGGCCCGCTCTATCCGTGCGTCCGATAGGGACAGTGCTTGTTCGTCCTCGTCTATGACGTGGATCATGCCGCAGTCCGCGCCGAACTGTTCAAGCCTCGGCTTGATGGTTTGTCCATAGGAATCCTCCGCATTCTGTACGATTACGCAGGAAGGGGAGAGTTTTCCCCCGCTCCCCGGCAATGGAGCGCCATTCGTTACTGCTGCGGCAATCGCCAAAGCTGTAGATGTTTTCCCAGTAGCACCGTCACCTTGGATCAGGCTAATCGCCCCTTTTGGTATATATGGCTCCCACAGCCATTCCACGGGTTCCGGGCGTATATCGCTCATCTTTATAATTCTAAGTTCTATCATGTTGTTTACTTCCTCCTGACAATGAAAAATGGTTGGTTTGGTATAAAACTGCGGATGCACAGTTTCCAGCATCCGCAGCCCTTGATACAGCAAGGTTTTTCCGCTGCTAATTGATTACATCCCGCTTTTTGCGCATCCGGTGCGCCCTGACGTTGTTTGCGACCGATATCCGCCTGTGTGTTTTAGCGCATTTATCCGAGCAATATGCTTGCCGCCCGTTCAGCGGGAACTCCTTCCCGCATACCGCGCAGGGTTTTGTGTCTGGTGCTATGCCGCCGATGAATACCAGTTTCAGTTTGGGGTCAAGCGGCAGCAGCGCATTCCTGAACCATCTGCACTGCGCTCCACCCGTATAAGCTTTGCCGAGCATGAAGCACATTGAATCCAGCAGCAGGCAGCCATATTCGCGGTCGTAGTTCGCGCACTTGGTTATAACCAGTTCGCGGATCGAACGTTTCTCTCTGCCTGTCAGCTCTCGAACAATAATATTGCTGATCGACACTTTAGTGATATCCTCCCTTCGTCAGAAAATGAAAAAGCGCCGGACGAATCCGGGGGTACAGCAGCAGGCGGCCTGCTTTATGCAAACCGCCTGTCAATGAGTATTAATTTTAGTTACGCAGTTATGGCTGCGGGAAACCCGCTATTTTCACGTTCCATTCGCTTCTTCCGGCGCCATTCACGGTTATATTCACGTCGGCGCTCTCGTATTTCCTCCTGTACCTCCGTTGGTTCTGCAAGCAACTTTTCCTTGCTCCTGTAATAATTCGCCCGCCACAGCTTCCTGCGATGATCAATATGGTTAAACGGCTCGGGCTCCGCTTGCCCCGGTATTTCAAACTTGTTGATGAAATTGAAGTAAATATCTACCCCCTGCTCCCTGCGCCCATTAGACCTGTCGGCTTCATGAACGATGATCTTTTCGATATACTCATTCAATATCGTACCGGTCAGTTCGGGGATTTCAGTGTAGCGGCGCACCAGATTTATAAAGTG
>WRNV01000063.1 GCA_009776445.1 Oscillospiraceae bacterium
TCAAGCGTTTTTAGAATTGTTTTCGCTCTCCTTATGACGCTCTCCGGCACTCCGGCAAGCCCCGCAACCTCGATGCCATAGCTGTCGTCCGCGCCTCCGGGTACTATTTTCCGAAGAAAAATGATGCTGTCTCCCCTTTTTTTCGCCGAGATATTGTAATTTTTCACGCCATCAATTTCATTTTCCAAAACGGTTAGTTCGTGGTAATGCGTCGCGAACATCGTCTTCGCGCCAAGCTTGCGTTTATCGGCGCAGTGCTCAACAACTGCTCTGGCGACGGACATCCCGTCATATGTGGATGTACCGCGCCCGATCTCGTCAAGAATGAGTAGGCTTTCGCGCGTCGCGTTTTTCAGGATATCAGCCACTTCCGTCATTTCGACCATAAACGTCGACTTGCCGGCTGACAAGTCGTCGGACGCGCCGATACGTGTGAATACGCGATCCACAATCCCTATTCGGGCTGATCGCGCGGGCACGAACGAACCCATCTGCGCCATCAGCACAATAAGCGCGGTTTGGCGCATGTACGTCGATTTCCCGGCCATGTTCGGGCCGGTTATTATCGCTGTCCTCGACGCACCACAATCGAGGTACGCGTCGTTCGGGACAAACAGCGACCCCTGCTGCATGATCTCAACTATAGGATGACGACCGTCGCGGATATCGATCATCCCTGAAATGTCGATTTCCGGCAGACAGTAGTTGTTGCGGACTGCGGTTTCAGCCAGCGAGCAATACGCGTCAAGTTCCGCGACAAGTCGAGATGTTGTTTGCGCTCGCTTGACTTCGCCCGCGACTTGGGCGCGCAATTCCTCGAAAAGTTTGTATTCGAGAGCCGCGAGGTTATCTTTCGCGGACAGTAACTCCCCTTCAAGCTCTTTTAGTTCCTGCGTAATAAACCGCTCGCAATTGGCGAGGGTTTGTTTCCTCACGTAGTCGTCCGGAACGTCGTCTGAAGAGGAACGCGGTATTTCGATATAATAACCAAAAACTTTGTTGTAGCCTATTTTCAGTTTCTTTCCGGTTCGTTCCCGCTCTTTAGTTTCAATACCCGTAAGCGTGGCTGAACTGTTTCTAAGCAGACCACGAAGGCGGTCTACCTCCGGGTCGAAGCCATCGTTTATAAATCCGCCCTCGCGGATCGAAAACGGCGGGGCGTCCTGGACTGCTGCGTTTATTAGATCCGCTATGTCGCCGAGCAGGTCCATCGCCGCACAATCGCGAAGCGCTGCGCGCTTCATTGGCGCAAGCTGTAAGGCAATCTCCGGTAATGCGCGTATCGACGTCGAAAGCGCCACCATGTCACGGCATCCGGCGTTTCCGTAAACTATTTTACCTATAAGTCGCTCCATGTCCCCGACGCGTCTGAGATTTGCCGTCAATTCCCCCCGTATCACCGTCGCGCTAACAAGCTCGGATACAGCGCTTTGCCTCCGTTTAATAGGTGCCGTCATAATGAGCGGACGTAGTACCCATGAGCGGATAAGGCGCCGTCCCATCGGCGTCTTCGTTTTATCAAGAATCCACAGCAGGCTCCCCTTCTTGTCACCGCTTCGGATAGACCCGGCAAGCTCCAGGTTCCGCATCGTATTGATATCCATTTCCATATACAACCCTCCGGTATTGTGCCGGAGTGTATTTAGATGGGAAAGATCGGCCTTTTGAGTATCCATAATATACAAAAGAAGCGCGCCCGCAGCATATTGGGCTGAAAGCCCCAGCTCCGCGCCGACTTCCTGCTCGAAGTGCCCCTTAAGCTTCTTGACGCCTTCGTCGCAAAACAACCCGTCGTCAAACTCAACAAGGCAATTTAGACGCTCGCGGAGAAATCCCCCCAAAAGCTCGCTCTGGTCAGGCGAACCTCCAATAATCGCCTCAGCCGGCGAAAACGCGCTGAGTTCGTTTTTCGCGCGGCTTATGTCGTTGGCAGGGAATTCTGTGACCGATATTTCTCCGGTCGACAGGTCTGCAAAACATGCAGCCAGCGTGTCGCCAAGAAAAACGGCGCAAAGATAATTAGGCCTACCTTCGTCGAGCATCGATGATTCCATTAGAGTCCCTGGCGTAACAACGCGGATGATATCCCTGTCGACCAACCCTTTTGCCGTCGCCGGGTCCTCCATCTGCTCGCATATTGCAACTTTATATCCTTTTGCTATAAGCCGGGCAATATATGTTTCGGCGGAATGGTACGGAACCCCGCACATAGGAACCCTCTCATCAGGGTCTTCAGTCGATCTGTCCCGTGTAGTAAGGACAAGGTCTAACTCCTTTGAAGCAGTCCGCGCGTCGTCGCCAAACATTTCATAAAAGTCGCCAAGCCTGAAAAAAAGGATGCTGTCCTTATTGCGTTCCTTTATATCCAAGTATTGCCGCATCATCGGCGTCATATGGCAGCCGCCCTCCCAAAAAAGTCTATCTACTCCTGTTCTCCGCTTGCGTTAATTATACTGCGCCATCGCCCGCTCAGCGCCGTCAACGACAATTGCTTCCAGCGCCAAAGCCACGCGATCGGCTGCGTCGGATATGAGTTTTTGATCCTCACCCGCAAGTTTGGAAATTACCCAGTCCGCCATATCGTAGCCCTCATGCGGCGGTCCGCCCACGCCTATCTTTATCCTCGGGAAATCTTCTCCGCCGCACTTGTCGATTATGTCTCCCAGCCCGTTGTGGCCGCCGGACGAACCACGCCGGCGGATCCTCAACTTCCCTACTGGAAGCGATACGTCGTCGGAAACCGCCACAATGTTGCACAAAGGGACCTTATAAAACCTCATAGCTTGCCGTACGGCGCCGCCGCTGAGGTTCATATAGGTTTGCGGCTTCATCAATAGCAATCTCTGATCGCCGAAAGCGGTAAGCGCTGTAAATGAATTGAACTTAAGCCGGTTAATCTTAACGCCGGTTTTCTTTTCAACCGCCTGCGCAGCCATAAATCCGGCGTTGTGGCGCGTATTCTCGAAACGCGCGCCGGGATTCCCCAGAAATACAGCTATCCATGATACCGGCGCTGTGTTTTTTTTGAAAAACATATAGCATCCCCTTGCGGTTGCCGACTGAACTAGCGGAAGAGCGTCGCGATTGAGACTTCTTCAAAAATACGTTTGATCGCCTCCGCAAATAACGGGGCGGCTGAAAGGTATTTTATCTTTCCGCATGTTTTCTTACCGCCATAGGGGATCGTGTCCGTAAATACAAGCTCCTGTATGACGCTGCCCTCGATCAGGTCGATGGATTTTCCTGAAAGCACGCCATGAGTGGCGCAGGCGAAAACTTCCTTTGCCCCTCCGCGCTCGACGCAAGCGTTAGCCGCGCCGCACAGGCTTCCGGCGGTATCCACCATGTCGTCGAAAAGGATGATCCGTTTCCCTTCGACCGAGCCGATAATGTTTACGACCTCAGCTTGGTTCGCTTTCTCCCGCCGTTTGTCTATTATGGCCAGCCCCAGCCCCATTTTCATAGCGTACGCGCGGGCGCGGGCGACAGACCCTACATCCGGGGAAACAACCGAAACATCGTCCATGTTTCCTCCGAATTTCTTCAGGTAGTATTCCACGAACAGAGGGTTCCCCACAAGATTGTCTACGGGGATATCGAAAAAACCTTGGATTTGCGCCGCGTGCAGATCCATCGTAAGCACTCTGTCAGCGCCGGCTGACGTGATCAGATTCGCTACCAGCTTAGCCGATATAGGGTCGCGCGATTTTGACTTCCTGTCCTGTCTGGCATAGCCAAAGTATGGTATAACGCAAGTTATCCGGCTCGCCGAGGCGCGTTTGCACGCGTCAACAAGAATAAGCATCTCCATGAGATTATCGTTTATCGGAAAACACGTCGATTGGATGATAAAAACGTCGGATCCGCGCACTGTCTCAAACAGCGATACAGAAATCTCGCCGTCTGAAAATGTCGCCACGTCCGTATTACATAAGCGCAAACCGATATAACGGCATACGCTTTCCGCAAAAGGCCTGTTCGAATTTCCACAGATAATCTTAATATCCTTACCATGCGCCATTTTGATTTCCCCTCCGTTTGATCGTTGTTATTATATCGTTATTATTTCGCTATGAATAGCTAATTACATAGCAGCTGCGTTTTCCAGATCATCGCGCAAGACCAATGTCAGGTTTTCGCGCGTATGCCCCTTGAGCGCTGATACCCTGTCAGAGTGTACGGAAACTGTATTTTCAAAGAAATTACGTACGTGGCGTGCATTACCGAAATTCTCTTCCCTCGTGTCATATAGTTCGTTGAAGTGTTCGCGGGCATAATCATTTGCCTCTTCAGTCAGGACATATTCATTGTCTGAGCACATAATGCGAAAGATGCTAAATAATTCTTCGCCGTTATAGTCGTCAAACGAAAAGTACCTGTTAAAACGGGATTCGAGCCCTGGATTTGAAGTGATAAACCGTTCCATCTGTCTACTGTATCCAGCGACTATGATGATCAAATCGTCGCGGTGGTCCTCCATCTGTTTTAGCAGCGTTTCTATAGCTTCATGGCCAAAATCGTTACCGCTGCCGATATCAGGGGCAAGAGAGTACGCCTCATCGATAAACAGTATCCCGCCAAGCGCGCTTTTGACCACTTCGCAAGTCTTTAGCGCCGTCTGACCAACAAATCCTGCGACGAGGCCGGAACGGTCGACTTCCACCAACTGGCCTTTCGAGAGTACGCCTATAGCCCGGTACAACTCTGAGAGGATACGCGCCACGGTCGTTTTCCCGGTCCCAGGGTTGCCGGTAAAAACCATGTGTAGAGAAAGCGGTGGATTTGGTAGCTTGTTTTCCTCGCGCAATTTGCGGATTTTGACGTAGTTTATCAAACTCTTCACGCTCCGTTTTATGCCCTCAAGACCTATGAGCGCGTCAAGCTGCTCAAGTAGCTCTTCCACGCTTCGCCGCGTCTCCCCTTCCTCTGATTCGCTTTTGGGGGGCGGCTTTGGCGCTGTTTCGCTTAGCAGTTCCTTCGCGGCGTTTTCCGCCTGTTTTATAGTGCCGAGCAGATCAGCAAAACCCGACAGGTCGTCGATATACGACCCGCTAGGCTTCAAATTGCGCTCGAGGCTTGCCTTTTCGTTTTTGTTGTATTTTTCCATTAATATGCCTCATAACGCTTGTATTATTTAGTATCCCGCTTTTCCGTTAAAACCGACGCAAAGCCCAATGTTCTGGGTCCGCGTCGGAAATAATATACTCTTTGCTACGAGCGCGGCGCTAGTGGCCGCGCCTACGGTTGGCCCTCTTATCGGAATACTGCTTGATTCCAGACATTTTGTTGTCAGAATCCTGCATAAACCGCTTTAGCTTATCCTCAAAAGAAGGTTCTGACGCAAACTCCGACGATCTCGGCTGCGGTTTACGCCGCGTTTCATCAGCCGGCGAGGAACTGGCGCCCTTGATAGACAGATTCATCCTTCCAGACTGATCAACGCCAATGACTTTCACCATGACTTCCTGCCCTTCGGCTAGGTGTTCACGGATGTCGGTGACATATGAGCTGGTAATCTCTGATATGTGTACAAGGCCAGATTTCCCCGGCGCTATTGAAACAAACGCGCCAAACTTAGTTATGCCGGTAACCTTACCGGGAACGATCGCTCCCACGTTAAAATCCATTTGTGGTGAAAAAACCTCACAGTGTAAATAGTCCGGATTCGTTGAGTCATTCCGTTTCGTTTTGTTCGCTTCCTATATCATAAAGGATTATTTCTCCGGGCAGAACTAAACCTAAGTCCGAGCGCGCGATATCCGCAATAACATCAGGTTCGTTACAGTTTTCGATTTCATATTCGAGTTCGGAGTTTAATAATTCCATTTCCACGACGGCCCTTTTTACGGCGTTGAGTTCCTCCCGGACGGTATCGATCCGTCCGCGGAGGCTTATCAGGCTTATGCCCGCATAAACAATCAACGCGAATACTATTATCCTTGTAACAATTCTTGATCGTGATCCTCTCATGTCTGAGCCTCCTTTCCCCGCGCGTTTGGTTAGTCGCTCAGCCTCTTTGCCTGAGTAGTCGCTATGTCTTTCTTCATTGTATACTATTTCTTTCTGTATTGGAAGTTTTTTTTATATGTTTCCAATGTTTTTTCCGTTTTTTCCGCTTATTTTTGTCTAAATAAACCGTTTATGCTTTCCCGAGTCCATTCGGTGGGCGTGGCTTGTCATAAAGAAACAGTTAAGTGTGATCGTTTTTTCTTTACATGTCAATTATCTTTTGCTATAATTGCGGGCAGACACATCAATTATACGCGCCCGTAGCTCAGTTGGATAGAGTGTCAGACTCCGACTCTGAAGGTCGTGCGTTCGAGTCGCATCGGGCGTGCCATGTGCAAGTAATCCGAACGCCAAACTGGTCGTCTAGATGATCGGCGCGAGTCTCGGATTCTTGTTTTTTAGGATATCCTCTGAACTGTTATGTCGATTATGAACAGTTTGTAAAACTCGCAATTACGGTATTGACTTTCCCTGACCAATGGTTATAATAAGGGCAGATTAGCACTCTCGGCATTAGAGTGCTAACAACAAAAAAGAAAAGGAGTTGTTTACCATGGCAGGACTGATACCTTTTAATCGCAGGAGCTACAACGTTTTACCACGTACCGGGACAGGTTTTGAAGATTTCCGCAACATGCTTGACGACTTTTTTAGCGACGGGCTCGTACCCAGTCGAAACTTGCTAAGAGACACTTTCAAGCTCGATATCGTTGAAAAAGAAAACGAATATCTTGTTGAAGCTGAAATGCCCGGGGTCAAAAAAGACGAGATCGACTTGAACATCGATGATGAAACCCTTTGCATCTCCATTAATCGGATCGAGGAATCAAACAATGACGGGAAGAATTTCATACATAGGGAACGGCGCGCCAGCTCGATGTGCCGCAGAGTTCGGCTAAATGACGCGAAGCTTGATGAGATCACAGCAAAGCTTGACGACGGCGTATTGACCGTAACGATACCGAAAGACGTAAAAAAGGCTAGTTTTCGCAAAATCGATATAGACTAACACCGAAAAAGACCGCAGGATGAGTATTACTGTTCAGTTGGCATCCAAAAACACAGGTTGGTTACAGCCAACGCACTGGTACAGCGGTGAAGACTTGTATAACTGGCCAAAACTTGTGTGCGGAACCTGTAACCATTGCGAGTTTTTGGATACCCTCTGAACAGTTACGGATGAGTGACATCACCCTGCGGTATTTTTCATTTGCTGTTGACTTATAGCCTGCAGCGCGGGATATTACAAAACGGGGGGCAAAATGGCAAAATTATATTTTCGACATGGGACGATGAATAGTGGGAAAACCGCGAACATGCTGATGGTCGCCCATAATTATCTGGCTCAGAATAAGGATGTCGTTATCTTAAAACCTTCCAAGGACACGCGCTGGGGTGGGGACCAAGAGGTAAAATCCCGCGCGATAACGGATTCTTTTACTGCGATCCTCATTAGCGACACGGACGACCTGAAGTCGATAATTGAGCGTCAGACGAAAAAAATCCACGCGATACTCGTGGAAGAAGCGCAATTCCTCTCAAAAGGGCATGTCCGCCAGTTGGCTGTCATAGCTGACGAATTCGATATTCCTGTGCTGTGTTACGGGCTCAGATGCTCCTTCATGGACGGGGAGATGTTCGAGGGAAGCGTGGCGCTCATGTATTGGGCCGACAGCATCGAAGAAATTAAGACGGTATGTGAGTACTGCCATAGTAAAGCTACAAAGAACCTGTTGCGGATAGACGGCATAGCGCAATACGCAGGAGAAACAAACGTCGTAATGGGCGACGTGAACGGGTCGGACGTCAAGTTCACGCCAGTTTGCCGCAAGCACTATTTGAACCCGCCAAGCTAAAGCGTCTATGCCCATAACCCAAAGTGCGGTGCCAGAATTCAGAAGTCAGGAGTCAGAATACGGGGGTTAGACGTGGGATTCTCGAGTTTTTAGGATATCATTTGAACAGTTGCGCTTGCCGGATATTTGCTGTCGCCCGCTAATCATCCAGTTTCAAAACCGCCATGAACGCGTCTTGAGGGACGTCTACAGTACCAAGTTTGCGCATGCGCTTCTTACCCTCACGCTGCTTTTCAAGCAGCTTTTTTTTGCGCGTGATATCACCGCCGTAGCATTTTGAAAGCACGTCCTTGCGTAGCGCCTTTATCGTCTCGCGGGCGATGATCTTTCCGCCGATTGCAGCCTGTACAGGAACTTCGAACAACTGGCGCGGTATGTTCGCTTTGAGCTTTTCCACTATCTTTCGACCGCGCTCGTAGGCTTTGTCCTTGTGGACGATGAACGACAGCGCGTCGACTATCTCTCCGTTTAGCAGTATATCCAGTCTTACTAGACTTGACGGGCGGTAGCCTTGGAAATCGTAATCGAGCGACGCATATCCCCGGCTACGTGATTTGAGGGCGTCGAAGAAATCATATATAACCTCGTTTAATGGAAGTTCGTAACGCAGCTCCACGCGCGAGGAATCCAGATAAACAAGCTCCTTGTAGTCGCCGCGTCTATCCTGGCACAGCTCCATGATATTTCCAACATATTCGGGTGGACAAATAATCGAAGCCTTTATAAACGGCTCTTCCGACAATTCGATAGTCATGGGGTCAGGATAGTTTAGCGGATTGTCGATATAGTCGACCTGCCCGTCGGATTTTGTGATACGGTAGATGACGCTGGGCGCTGTCATGATCAGCTCAAGATTGTATTCGCGCTCAAGCCTCTCTCCGATTATCTCCAGATGCAACAAACCTAGGAAACCGCAACGGAACCCAAAACCGAGCGCGGCTGACGACTCCGGCTCGTAGGTGAGCGCCGCGTCGTTGAGCTTAAGTTTTTCGAGCGCGTCGCGCAAATCCGGGTACTTGGCGCCGTCAGTGGTGTATAGCCCCGAAAAGACCATGGACTGAACCGCCCTGTACCCCGGCAGAGGCTCGCTGGCAGGCATTCCAGCGTCTGTGACAGTGTCTCCAACTGTTGTATCGCCTACGTTTTTGATGCTTGCGCTCAAATACCCGACGTCTCCGGCTGACAATACGTCGCATGGCGCCATCCCAACCGGGCGCATATGTCCCAGTTCTACGACATTATACTTTGCCCCGGAGGACATCAGCATTATTTCCATATCGCGCCGTAACTGCCCGTCAAAAACGCGCAGGAAGACTATTACGCCTTTATATGCATCGTACTGACTATCAAAAATCAGCGCTCTGAGCGGCGCGTTTGGATCGCCCTTTGGTGCGGGAATATCGGAGATGACGCGCTCCAGAACATCATCGATCCCTATAGCGCGCTTGGCTGATATTTCCGGTGCGTCCTCAGCCGGTATGCCAATAATGTCCTCAATCTCTTTTTTCACCCGCTCAGGCTCAGCAGCCGGCAGATCTATCTTGTTTATAACAGGCAGTATCTCAAGATTATGATCAAGCGCGAGATAAGTGTTCGCCAATGTCTGCGCTTCGACCCCTTGAGCCGCGTCTACAACCAATACAGCCCCCTCGCAGGCTGCAAGCGAGCGGGAGACTTCGTAATTAAAATCGACGTGTCCGGGCGTGTCGATCAGGTTAAGCCTGTATTCCCGCCCATCCCTGGCTGTGTAGCTCAGGCCAACGGCGCGGGCCTTGATCGTTATGCCACGTTCACGCTCAAGTTCCATACTGTCAAGTATCTGCTCTTCCATATCGCGCGCGTCGACCGCGCCGCATTTTTCAAGAAGCCTATCGGCAAGCGTGGACTTCCCATGATCGATATGCGCGATTATAGAGAAATTACGTATATTAGCCTGATTAAGCATAAAATATTAACCTCTGAGTGAAATAGTCCTCAAAATCATAAACATCATAACTCTCAACGCTAAACTCTCAAAACTCAACGCTAAACCCTTGCGCCTTCCGCGTTTTGGTCCGGCTTCTCTGAGCTTTGGCGAGGAGGGCGGACTCGGCGATTTTTTGTTCCGCGTCACGCATGGGATCATATAGCGTAAACGGATCGCGTAGTAAGGCTGCGACATTTTCAGCCGGAATAGCTAAATAATCCACAGCGGCGGCATAGAGTCCCGGTTCAGATAGGTCTTCAAGCTTTTCAAAGATTGAGCACAACGCTGTAATAAATCGCGGCGCGCTTTCGCATCCGCGTGGCCGTGGGAGGGTTTGAGTATTCCGGTCGTCGACTCGCCCAAGAATATAGTCGGCAGTAACGCTGTAATAGTCGCAAACTTTGACGACAAACTCAAGCTTTGGTTCACGTGCGTTGTTTTCATAATGCGACAGCAACGCTTGGGAAACGCCAAGTTCCTCGGCCGCTCGCCGTTGACTGAGTCCCTTTTCCAGCCGCAGACTTTTTAGCGTCTCAGCAAAATCAGATTTCATAAGCGTATCTCCACTTGTCTATTGGTAATTTGGTAATTATACAGTATGTATTATCAAATGTGAACTGCTTTTTAAAAACAAGGGATTCCTTGCGCGGCCCGCGCAACAACAATATTATGAACATAAATCAATTATCGCGCTCGTGAACATTTTCACGCTTGCGATAAGCTCTTGTAAACCGAAAAACTCGTTCGCGCCATGCATATTGTAGTTGGTTCCAAGCATCGCGCAGCCAAATGCAACCCCGCCCGGGATACCATGTGCATATGTCTGTCCTCCCGTTTTCACGCACTTGCGGGGCTTGCCGGTGTATTCCTCGAAAATTCGCAGCAAAGTCTGTACAAACTTGCTGTTTTCCGGCGTATGGTGGCACTTCGAGTGAGTGATATCCGTCAGCGTGACGCCCTCGCCCTCCAGGGCCGCGCGGATCATGCCGGGCAGATCGGTTTCGTCGGCGCAAGCAGGCGTCCTACTGTCGAAATTTGCGGTAAAACCGGTTTCGGACAATTCCAGTACGCCAAAGTTGACTGTAAGTGTTCCAGATAATTTATCATTCATCGCTATCCCCAAAGCGCTACCATTATAATCGCCATGGGGGAACAGTCGGTTTAACGCTTGAATATAGCCGAACCCATTGCTCGGGGCAAAGGGCATCGCGGCAAGCATTTCGACAAGCGCTGTCTGCGCGTTGTTGCCCTCTCGTGGCACAGCGGAATGCGCCGCTGTCCCGACGGCATTGATAGTGATCCTGCCGCCCTCCATACTCGCCGAAATCAACGCTCCCGTTTTCGCGGAATACTCTTTGCTAAACGCCTCCGCCTCACTGATTCCCAAGCCCTCGACGACAGCCATCGACTGGTTTGGCACAACGTTCACCGTCTTGCCGCCAGTAATTGATATAACGCGCGGGAGGGTTGTGTCTTTGTCCCATGTCGCTCCAAAAAACTGCGTAATTCGGCCTTTTTCAACATTGACGACCGGAAAATCGGCGTCAGGAGTAAATAAATTCGGAGGAAGCGTATTTTCACTTCGGTATCGCGCTATATCCTCACATCCCACCTCCTCCCCGGAACCCAGTATGAGGCGGACCCCCTTCTTAAGATTGGGGCATATGTCGCGGGCGCAAAACATCGCGTACATCGCGGCGATTGCCGGGCCTTTGTTGTCGAGCGCTCCGCGGCCGTATATCTTACCTTCGCTTAACGTCATTTTATACGGGTCAAAGTTCCACCCCTCGCCCGCGTCGACAACGTCGACATGCGCTAAGATGCCAAGTTCAGGCGGATCTAGCCCCAAATCTGCTGTTATAACCATGTCTTCAAACATTTGTGTTTCGAAACCGCGAGCCTCCAGGATCGAGCCTGCGAGCTCCAAAGCCGCCTTTGGCCCCGCGCCGTATGGCGCGCCGTCCTCTATCGGCCCCTTGACGCTTTTCACTTCCATAAGCCGCCCAAGGTCAGCTGACATCTCATCTACATGCGATTCGATCCAATCATCGATTTCCTGCCGGAACCCAGATATATTATCTTCCATAATTCGTCTTCCTCCTATTTGAGTCCTACTATTTCTCATTCCAAATTCGACGCCTCACTGCTTTACGGTAACGGAAATCCCGCCCGCATAACGGAAACAGGCCGCCATTATATCAAATAGAATGTAGTCGGTCAATTTGTAAATTATCTGTTGGGTGTAAATTATTTATCATTGTATATTGCATATTAACAGTAAATAGTGTAGCATATTCTGGTGAGGGTCTGTAATCAGAAACTGGAATTGTACAGCACGTATATAAAAAGTATTGGAGGGATGTTTATTATGAGGAAAAAAACTATAAGGGAAAAAAGAAGTACTGCCTGGAGCAAGGCAATATTGTCCGTGTGCCTTGTTATGCTTTTGATCTTTTCGCAATCGAACATTATCGCGTTTTCAGCTACCGTGAAACCTGATTTATCCGGCAAAACTGATGTTAGAGCTGTCCCAAATACGGTTTTGCCGGAAAAAGGAAAGTTACAGTCGGTAGAAGCAATGTCAGCTAAGGCGATAGCCTCAGCCGAAATTACAGTGTTTACAGATATCATGGTACCGTCGATGCGTCAATTGACGTTTGACGGCACAGAGGAACTGTCCGAGCTTGAAACGTATGGAAAAGGCTTCAGATTTCAGGGAAGTTTGGGACAGACCGTCCATATTCGGATGGATTCCGCGGATTTTGACAGCTACTTGTTTCTGTACGATTCAAATAAGAGTTTGCTGACTTTGGACGACGATGGGGGCGGCAATCGCAACGCCCGTATAATATACACATTGCCAAGTAATGGCGACTACTACATTGTAGCGACACAGTGGTTCTATCCTCCCGATGAACCCGGTTTTACTGGTAACGCGACGTTTTCCGTTGGTTATGTTGATAATACGCTTACATATGACACAAACGGGAGCGCGAGCAGCTCATGGTCTGAAATGTTTGAGGCTAATCTGCCAGTACCGATTACAACCGTGATACCTCAAGCGCCAGCAGGCAACTACCTATTTAGAGGATGGACGGCGCAAAAGGTAGACGTGGCGGACGGCGCCAACTATTCGGGAACAATTTATCAGCCTACGGGATCCATCACGCTAACCAATAACGCTACGTTGTACGCATTGTGGGCTTATTGTGGAGGCCCCACGCCACTTCCATTCGAAGTCAAATCCAATTTGGCAGACAGTGGGACCTGGTCGCCATACACTGGAGAAAAAGGCTTCTGTTATAGCTTTTCTCTTAGCACAGGGCAAGTTCTGGCAGTCACAATGACCACAGTTAATATACTACCGGTTCTTGTCCTCTATAACGCAGAGGGCGAGGTAGTCGCTTCATATGAAGGCACCAGTTTAAGCGCATGGATAAATTATGATGTCAAAACTTCAGGCACATATTATCTATACGCGACGTCGGATTATCTTTCTCCTTACATCGACGGTGAGTTTACTTTGTCAGCCGAAACCAGTTCTAATTCCGCGACTCTCATATACGACGCCAACGGCGGTTTTGCCGCCCCTCCCAGTGTTACGGTAATTGCCAACTCGGAGTTCTATCTTAGCAAAGAAACACCGTTGAATAACGGGTATTTTTTCCTCGGTTGGTCCACCTCCCAATCGGCAGTAACGGCGACATACGGGCCTGGTGATCAATTCAATATGGTGCTGCCAAGTTTGACCCTCTACGCCGTCTGGAAGGCTTACACGCCTGTTGAACAATTTCCGTTTAGCGTAAGCGGGTCGCTTAGCAACGGCGACGGCTGGTCGCTTAACGCCGCGTGGATGAAAGGTTACTCGTTCTATGCCCCCGCCGGTTCTATTGTTGTGGTAACAATGAAGTCTCCTAACTCCGATTCTTTCCTCTATTTGCTAGACGCCAACAGCGCGGTGGTCGCCTATAACGACGACTATGGAGGGAACCTCGATTCAAGGGTTTCATTTACCGTACAAACAGGGGGGACGTATTATCTGCAAGCAACAACATTTAGCAAACAACCATCAGATTTTACCTTGAACATATCATTAGAAACGCCTCGCGTGATAACTTACGACACGCAAGGAGGTTCTCCCACCCCGCCGCAGCAGGAAGTGGCGGTCGGCGGCTATGATTATGTCAGCGGAGAAATACCAATACGGTTGGGATACACGTTTTTAGGATGGAATACAAATCCTTCGGGCAATGGTGTCTACTATGAACATAACGAGAGGTTGGCGATTGGTGGAGATATGGTCTTGTACGCGATATGGGCTCAACATGTTAACACAGTAGCTACAATTTCGTCCCCGTCATACACGGTCGCCCAGATTACGCAGACCAGCCCATTACTCGTACAAGAAACGTCTCTGAGTTCGCGGTACGCCGCCTATAGAGTTTGGTTGACAGCCGAGCAGTATACAACAATACATATGGAGTCCAACGATTTTGACAGTTTACTTTATCTATTGGACCCCAACGGCCAATATATTACGAATGATGATGATTCCGGCGGCAACAGTAACGCTTACATTGAGTATTTCGTGCCTTCTGACGGTTGGTACTACATACTGACCTCACAATGGCAGGATAGCGAAGGCAGCTACGTGTTGTCGGTAGGCACTCTTCCGACTCTGTCAGCAGGATCTGTTGTTGCTGGTGCCGGGAATACAATTGAAATCCCAGTAATGGCTTCCGGCAGCCCCTCGCTTTCGTCGCTGAAATTCGATGTGGCATACGAATCAAGCGCGTTAAAATTGACAGACGTAACGCTGCCCAACGGTTCAGGTTTCTCAGTGCTGTTTGTGCCAAACCCTGGCAATGAAATGATTAGCCTGAGCCCGAAAGGGACTGATTCGATCAGCCCAAACGGCGTCTTGCTCACGATTACCTTTGAGATATCCGAAAACGCGGCAGTAGGAAATCATTTGATATCTCTGCAAAACATCAAGGCATCCGACGAGAAAGATAGCCCGATACAGTTTTCCGCTGAAAGCGGTTCTGTTGAGGTTATCCGCTATGGGGACGCCAATGGCGACAACCTTGTGAATGGTTTCGATGTGCAAGCATTGGTGCTATGGATCAATGCCGGAAGACCTGCTGGAGGGATAGATGAAGTTTCCGCAAGGATAACCGGCGTCTCTGGGCGGCCTGACGGTTTTGATGTACAGGCATTGGTGTTGTGGGTCAACTCCGGAGGCGATCCTAATGTGGGGCACCCCGGACCGTACGCCGTGACAGCACAGTCCACATCGGGCCTTGTAACGCCGTTTTCCATCGCTGCTGCATCGGCAGAAGCGGATCTGACAATCGAAGTAGAAAGCAAAACTGCGTCGCCAGGCGACACTAATGTTGAAGTACCTATAATGATTACGTATAACCCTGGGGTTTCTGTTATAAGCGACTTGAGGATCGATCTAGGTGCCGGTCTCACGCTTTACTACCCACAGGGGGAGGCTGCTTATGCCGCCGGGTTTGCAACATGGCCGTATATCGCCGGAAATCGCTATCAAGGCGAAGGGGAAGGCATGATACCCACAATGGGCCGTCCTACAAATCTGAACATAGGCAATTCGCATATCGTTTTCAATTTTCAGGATACTACAGAACCCTTCAATAGCCTTGAAACTGGCATGTTGGTAACATTGAGGCTCACAGTTGACGCAGCCGCTTCCGGCAATATACCCATAACCATAAGCGGCGGGTTGTATGACAGTATACCTAGCCAAGGAGCAAGGACTCCCGTCTTAGTTAGCGGATATGTCAGCGTTTCAGGTGGCACTGTTCTGGGTGGCTTGGTGACGATTACAGGCGTGGCTAAATACAATGAAACACTGACGGCGGACACCACCCGCTTGACGACCGAACCGGCAGGAGCGGATACAGGCGCCCTGAGCTATCAATGGAAGCGCGGAGGCGTCGATATCGTCGGCGCGAACAGCGCGACATACACGCTTGCAGCGGCCGATATAGGACAGACAATCACAGTAACGGTGACTGCAGCTAACTGCGCGGGCGAGGTAACATCCGCGCCGGTACCCCCAATTGCCAAAGCGGACGGTCCCGCAGCCCCAGTAGCGCCGACCATGGCAAGCAAGACAACGACCAGCGTCACGCTAGAAATAATACCCGGCGCGGAATACAGGCTGGGTACGACGGGAGCATGGCAAACTTCGCCGACATTCGATGGCCTCAATCCCAACACAGGGTATGTCTTCTTCGCCCGGATCGCGGAGACCGCAACCCATGAGGCGTCGATAACCAGCGACGGTACGACGGTCACCACGAATGACCAGACGCTACCCTACACGGTGGAGTATTACTACGACGGTGTGATAGACAACAGCCTAACAGAAACCAAGAGCGTCTCTGCAGCGTCGCCCATAGTAACCAGCGCCAGCATTACGGACAACCTGAAAGCTGGGTACAAAGCAGATACCCCGCAGTATGTCCCAGCGCTTCCGACAACCATCACATTAACAGAAAACGTGATCAGGGTCTACTACGTGGCTGTTCTTTGGACAGTAACATTTGACCTGGCTGGCGGAACCCGAACTGGCGGTGGTGAGTTGACACAAACGATACCACTAGGCGGAGCGGCTATCGCCCCCATCGCAACCAGAAGCGGCTACACATTTATCGGCTGGGATAAGACTTTTGACAATGTTACATCTGACATAACAGTGACGGCGCAGTGGAGCGCGATAAGCTACACTGTGACGTACAAAGCAAACGGCGGAACAGGTGTCGATGTAACATCCATCGTAGTGTACGATCAAGAATACGAAGTAGCAGGCAACAGCTTCACGCCGCCAACCGGCTATAATTTCGGCGGGTGGAACACGGTGGCCAACGGGACAGGGACTGCGTACGCCCCCGGTGACAAGATTACAATAAAAGACGACGTCACGCTGTACGCTCAGTGGGTGCCTGAGAATAATCTGAAGATCACATACAACGCGAACACCGGCACAGGTACGATGGCTGACCAGACTGTGACATACGATAGCAATGTCACGCTGACGGCGAACGCGTTTAGCAAGTCTGGATACGTGTTCGATGGTTGGAATACGCAAGCCGATGGAACTGGCACGGGCTATGCGAATTCCGCGACGTTCAAGTACGAGGTAGACGGCGACCTGACGCTATACGCGCAGTGGGAGCCGAAGTACGATCTAAAGATAATCTACAACGCGAACACCGGAACGGGGACGATGGCTGACCAAACGGTGACATACGATAGCAATGTCACGTTGACGGCGAACGCGTTTAGCAAGACCGGGTATGTGTTCAATGCTTGGAATACGCAAGCCGATGGAACTGGCACAGCGTATGCGGACTCGGAGACGTTCAAGTACGAGATAGACGGCGACCTGACACTGTACGCGCAGTGGATGCCGGAAAACAGCCTGAAGATTACATACAACGCGAACACCGGAACGGGGACAATGGCTGACCAGACTGTGACATACGATAGCAATGTCACGCTGACGGCGAACGCGTTTAGCAAGACCGG
>WRNV01000064.1 GCA_009776445.1 Oscillospiraceae bacterium
GCTCCGCACACAAGTTTTGACAATTGTACAAGTTTTCACCGCAGTACCAGTGCGTTGCCTGTAACCAACCTGTGTTTTTGGATGCCCACTGAACAGTTTCTCTCAAACATTACAACTATTTTAAAGGGATAGCCGCAGTTTTTTTCAAAACCTGCCGTAGTGGATCAACAATAAATCCTGCTGATTCCAGTACTGTTACACCCAATAACGGCTCGCTTTTTTCTTTCCCAAAGACTACGTTAGCCGCAACCTTTTCTCCGTTTATACTTAAAAGCGCATAGCCTACGTCATAACTTACCACCGTACCATCCGCAAGCTCATAGTTACGCTTTCCCTCACGCTTTATCCCTAATCTTTCAAGCTCGTTTGCCGGGATTATCATATCTGTCGCCCCCGTATCTACTAAAAATGGCATAGTATATTTTTCTTCACTGCCAATTATATTTGTAACCTCTATTACCGCATATACAAAACCCATTTTCTAATCAACCTCCTTATATAAAACAGTATACCATGAATCTGACTTTAGGGGCAATTTTTTATAAAATAGCGCTATTTTGTTGTGTTTCTAGAGTTTTTATGCTATTATTTGGATTGTAAAAATTACAATTAAGCGTGGGGATATTGTAGTACTGTTTACCAAATCTGGCGATTCGTCGCCGATTTGTGTGGGGGGGACGGTACGACGTGTATCAGCGGATTTACCCGAGCCACGTTAGATGGGGAGGTGAGACGCTTTGTCATAACCAGATACGGTCATAGGGCGCTGAGTCGCGCGATAAGCTGCGCGCAAACACAATGAATACATTTGTTCATTCCGAATTATTAGTACCTCACAGATTGTTAACCGCAATAAAAAACAAGATAATTTCGTACTCTCGTCTCCTAGCCACTAGCCACTAGATACTAGCCACTGCGAGCGCACACTAGAATACGTGTTTTGGGTTGCGGGCAGCGCTCGCCTTAGGTTCTTAAGCATTTTTATTGGATTCTTTAAATGTATATGACTGTATCAACGGCATACAACTTCCATAAAATAACAATTAGAAATTTGAGTTCTTTATGAAACTCACGAAAGGAAGGATTTGTTTATGAACAAACTAACGAAAAAAAGTGTTTCTCTTACCCTGGCTTTCGTACTTGTGTTCTTATATGCCTTTTCGTATGTACCTGCGATTATCGCGAGCGCGGCGACTTACAACGCCAGCATTGCGGCGCCAACCGGCGGGACAGTCGAAGCAACGCGGCTAACGTTGAAGGTTTCGCACGCGGGGCTGCTCACAACGGCCAACCGTGCCAGATGGGCTGAGGATTACACCGGCGCCGATGCATTGTCGATGTGGTACACCACCGACGGCACCGATCCTCAAAAAGACAACCCCACCGCCACCAGGATGGGCACATTCTTCGGCTCCACAACATTCGCCTACATTGTCAACTACAAAGGCGGCACAACTTACCGCTTTGCCGTCACGCAGGGCGAACAATACGGACAGGTATACTCGTATACCACTGCAATTGGCACAATGAGCCAGCCGATGCTTGTCATCGACAACAATATTAAGCCGGAAGACGCTATTCCAATGTTAGGCCTGACCAGCGGACTATATAAGCGTAGCGACGTGGCCTCCGGCATCGGCCTGTCTACCGACATGGTTGGCGGCTCGGTTTACTATCAGACAGCCACCTGCACATGGAACGCGGCAACCTCACAGTTTGGCACATCTTCAGTGGACAGCGTTGCTGCCGCAACCTTGGTTTCAAGTGGTACACTGTATAACCCCGCCAACAAAATATCTGCGGCGGCTGCCAATGAGACCACCGCCATCGCGATCCGCGCCGTAGCTCGTAGCGCAGCTGGAACCAACTCAACTGCGGTCACATTCAAAATCCGCGTGGCTGAGGATGCTGATTACATCACGCTGAAGGCTGACAAAGACGGCAATATTCTAGTGGATCTCGACAAATTCATCGCCCAGTTGACGCTACAGGAGAAACTCTATCTTTGCAGCGGCGTGGGCGGCGACCCTGTATGGCTTCAAAACGGCTACAACTATCCGTATGAAGTCAACAATGACAACATCTTCCGCACCGGCGGCCCTGCCGGCGGTTCTAGGGGCATCCCGCGCTTCAACATCCCGTCCACCGCGCTGGCTGACGGCCCCGCCGGACTGCGCATGTGGAAAAACGCTACAGTCTGGATGTGCCCGGCTGGTATCGGCGCCACATGGAATTCCGCACTGGCGACGCTGGTCGGCGAGCGGTACGCGGCGGAAGCCAAACACTACGCTATTGACTATGTGCTTGGCCCCGGCGTCAACAATCAGCGCAACCCTGTTTCAGGACGTAACTTCGAGTACTATTCCGAAGACCCGTATGTGGGCGGCAAGACTGCGGCTGCGCAGGTCAGAGGCATGGTAGGCGGAGGCGTCGGCGCGACGCTGAAGCATTTCGCAGCCAACGACTATGAAACAGGCCGCAACAGCAACGCATACGTCACCGAACGCGCTCTGCGCGAAATATACCTGCGCGCGTTCGAGATAGCTGTAAAGGAAGGCAAACCCACCAACCTGATGACCGGATACAACGGCATCAACGGTCAGGCGATGTCCTCCAACACTTGGGCAAACACAACCGTCCTGCGCGGCGAATGGGGCTTCGGTGGTTTCGTAATGACCGACTGGGGCGGCGACAACGGGACAGCCGGACTCAACGCCCAGGTCGACATGGCTCAAAGCTCCCAGCGCTCTGAGGGTACTTACACCACGTGGGCCAACACCGCCGCCAACATGGTCACGCTCAACCGCAGCGTCAAGAATGTCCTGGGCGTCCTGGTCAAGACCTTCGCGTTCCAAGGCGCTTACGGCGTCCTGGGGGCGGACGGCAACTACCACGACGGCGTCGCGCTCGACGGAACGCCAGTGGTTGGCCTAACCCGCGAGGACATCGGGCTTCGCAACATCAATTTTGGAGGCTCTGATATCCAGCTCGCTTCCAGCGTAGTTAACAAGCAAGCGGCTGACGAGGCTATTGTGCTGCTCAAGAACAAAGACAACACGCTCCCACTCAAGGGTGACGAGAAAATAGCGTTGGTCACCAGCCGCAGGGCGTGGATGGAAGTCTTCAACCCACGCTGGTACGGCGATAGCGCCTCGATTGGCGACATCATGATCCAAGGGACCGGCAGCGCCCAGGTACGTTTCAACAACACTACCACAGACTACGCGAAGACTCTGGTCGAAGCATTGGAAGACCGCGGCTTTAGCGTGGTGGACTGGAAGATAGATTTCGGCGTCGCCGGCAACAACAATCAGGCGTTCATGAACGCGTTCTACAACAACCTACCGGCCCAGGGCGGCAAGAAATACATCTACAGCGCGGAGCGCTCCGCCGGCAGCTCGGCTGAGTCGTCTGCTTACACAGCGGCAAACAACGTCTCCAACGCGGTCGCCCAAACTAACGCCGACAACGCGGCGGCAGCGGCGGCGGCGGCGGCGGACGTAGGCATTTTTGTAATAACCCGCGTCGCCGGTGAAGGCGCCGACATGAGTTCGGCTGATTTCGAAATGGTCGCAAAAGAATTGATCGTGTATGAGGCTTATGAGCGGGCTTTCCACGCCGCCGGCAAACCGATGCTCGTACTGATCAACGTTGGCGGAACTGTCAACACGACAGCGTACAGAGGCGGGACATATACGGTAGGCAGCGGCACAACAGCGGTCACCAAGACCACTGACGGCGCCGACGCTATACTAGACATCTGGAACCCGGGGACCTCGGGGACAGACGCAATCGCCGACATCCTTAAGGGCGCCGTCAATCCGTCCGGTAGGCTGGCTCAAAGCTTCCCGGTCGGCTTCAGCGACAGCCCCTCTGTATACATGTTCGCCGAGCACAACAGGCTGTACACGCCGGTGTATTCCGGAAATGGCTATAATAACGCCGCGTACTACGCTGACGGCGTTTATGTTGGTTACCGTCTGTATGAATCAAGGCCGGAACTGTACTCGACCATGGTCTCCTACCCCTTCGGTTATGGGCTTAGCTATACCAAGTTTGAATACAGCGACCTGAAACTCGACAAGAACATATTTGCAAAGGATAACAAGGACGACAAGATCACAGCTACTGTGAAAGTTACAAATGTCGGCTCCGCAGCCGGCAAAGAAGTAGTTCAGCTGTACCTGAACGCCAGCACATGGGTAGCGGAAGGCCGCCCGAAGAATGAACTACGCGCCTTCGGCAAGACCGCTCTACTTAAGCCGGGCGAATCCGAGGTAGTCACGCTCACCGTTGGCTATGACGAATTGGTGTACTTTGACGATGGCAATGCCTCGCAACTCATTCCCACGAGCAACTGGTTTGCGACGTTGGTTGGACATGGCCAGGGCTGGACTGTAGCTAATGACACGGTGTTCACCGTAAGCGTACGCACCAACGCCAGCGAAGCGGCGAAGCCCAACCAGCCAATCAGCGGACTCACTGATACATTCAAATACGGAGAAGCAAACGGCGAAGTCTATGGCGACATCGCTCTCACGCCAAAGGCTGACGGTTCTGTAGACGCTAGAATATCCCTCGTAAATGAGTCGGAGGTTAGCGCGAACGCGCTACTGATCTATGCGACTTATGACGCTGTTGGCAGAATGAAGGACATCTCCCAAAAAGAAGTTTCCGCCGAATCATTGACATCCGGCACGATCAACGTCAATATAGACGGGCTGGCGGTTGGCGAGACGGTCAAGGCCTTCGTATGGCGCATGACTGGCGAAGGGTTTGCCGACTCCTACATACCGATCTGTGAGGCTGCTTCTTATAAGAAATAGGACGTAATGAGGCGATAAAGACTAATTATCGCGCATGAAAAAAGGGGGCTGTTGAAATACTCAAATTTCAACAGCCCTTTTCGCGTTTAGTTGGATTATCCGAGCGAAACGAATACGAGTTAGATTCCGGTGAGGATTTATTCTAGCGTGAGCGAGTCGCATAAAGGAATGAATGTATCCGCATCCCATACAAACACCTTAATGTAATACCCTGCTGGCGTGTTGGACGGTATGGCGTAATTAACCGCAATGTTGATTTCGCCGTCGTCAATGACGCCATTTCCGGATTCAATCCTAACAAGCCTGCCGCCCGCGTCATAAAGGGCGACATACATAGTTTGCTGACTTTCGTCTGAAACATCGTCTTCATACCAGGCAGTTAGCGTTCTGCCGGGGGTCATGCCGTACGCGACGTTGCTCCCGTACATTAAGCTGATTCCCGCCCATTTGGCGTAAAGCCTCATGTTTTCAGTTACCGTATCGTTTTCGAAGTCCCAAGCGTTTGTCAGCGCCATATCTCTGTACCATCCGATGAATTTGGCGCCCGCCCTCACGGGGTCGCTTGGTTTGACGACCTTGCCGCCGGAAGGAACTGATATAGCGGGGATTTCAGTGTTGATTCGTGTTGCGCCGGCGCCATTGTTATAGCTCTCAAACGCCACGGTATATTCTGCGGGAGAGGCTTTCCACTGCGCGTACAACCTGACGCTGACATCCGTTGGTATGGGGTCGCCAGGGGCGTATACCACGCCGATGCCGTTGGCGCTCGTAGTCCAGCCGCTCAGCGTATACCCAGCCCGCGATATCCCGACGGCGGAAGGCGCTTTCGCTGTAACTGCGGTGCCCGGGGCATACTGCTCGGTCACAGCGGATCCGGTGCCTTTATTAGCGTCATATGTAATATACACGTTGTCTAGCGCCGCAAGAGCCGTAGTAAGCGTCGCGGTCATAGCCTTGACGTCGTTGACGCCCTCAAGGGTATATATCCTCTTGCCCAGCAGGGCCTCAGCCTCGGTCAAGGTCTCCTCGCTTGCGCCGTTCCAGTAACTTTCCGGGAATGCGTTAATTGCCGTTTTCAGCTTATTGCGCGCAGGAGAGCCGATAACCGCGAAGAATGAATACTTCTCAAAGGTACCTGTTCGTCCGGTGACGTTGCTAACCCACAGGTGGGCGCCTTTACTTGAGTTGAAGGTGCTGGAGTCAGATGAACCGTCCCACTGGAAAAACTCAACCTTGCCCGCGTTGTCGACCAGGATATCCATCCAGTCAGCCGCAAAGTCGGCTTGGTTCTTCATTATTTGCTCGCTTATTGAAAATAGCTCATTGTTAGAAGCAATCCTCCATTCCCCGTTCATCCTATCTACATCAACGCGCACCAGCCCGGCACCGGTATTCCACTCAGGCATTCTGCGCGAAGTGCCGTTATGCGCATCAAACGTGTTAGTCAGTAGGCCGGGAGCTGGATTAGTATCGCTGCCAGAACCGCTGCCCAAGTCGTTGGCGTTCCATTTCGGAATCGGACGACGCGGCGGGTCCTCCGACATCATCAGGCTGACGGCTTCTGTAGGTTTTGTAGGGTCGTAAAACGGGTTCGGCTCGAAGTCGCTTCTGATGTCGCCTTCGGATACGCCCATCTGGTCGCAGAACTCAAGCCCGTCTTCGACCTGTTTGCGGAGCATGTCGATTGTTGGATACGCCCACGCAAGCCTCCCCTGCATACCCCAGCCAAGGGGTACGCCCTGTAGGGCGACGTTGTCGTTTACCCATTGCGTAATGTCGAGCGTAGCAGGTAGTTTCGTATACGGCTTATTGCTGTCCATATAGTCGTTAACATATAAGCCCCAATTTAGGCCGTTTTCCTTTGTCCACTTGGCGGCTGACTCAAAAACCCACCTGTACCACTCGGACTCGTCAAAGAGCCTGTCCTGATCATATACCACGGCTATCTCATTTTTCGGCGTGGTATACTTGAGCGTACCATCTAGGAACCTGGCGGGGTATGAGTCATGCCAAGTGCGTCCCCATTGGCCTCCAGCTTGGGAGTTTGCGTCTGTGCGGTTCCTGATCTGCGCTGTGAAATCGTCCACTGGCTCATTTACAATGTCCCAGCTGATGATCACATCGCTGTAATCAGCGTATCTCTCCATAACAAGCCTTACATAGTTGTCCAGGCGCGCTTTCATGGTCTCGCGGTTCGCGTAGGCGTTGTCCTGCGCGGCGACGCGCAGATCTGCGCTCGCCACTAGGCTGGCGCTGTTGGCTTCCGACGTGAACGAAAAGCCGTTGGTGAAGAACTGGTTGGGCTGTTGTCCGCCATGCCAGCAGACTGTATGGAAACGGGTGTATTTTTTGTCGTTCGGGTTTGCCTCGTTCCAGGCGCGCAGCCTGTTGAGATGCGTAGTGACTGCCGGCGACGCCACAAGGACAACCTGCTCGGCCGCTTTTTGCAGCGCCGCTTCCTTCTCCGTGTCGGTCATCGTCGTATTGGCTAGTATGCTTGTTCTGGCAGCCACAAAATTATTGCGCATGGCGGTCGTATTGATCATGTTTGTCAGCTTGAAATTGTTCGATGGGCACAGGACATTGTAGTGTTTGTTCTGCTGGGCGGTCTGCGAGTAATCCGCAAATGTGCCCATCAGGAAGTATCCATCGAACTCTCCATGCAACGAGGGTACCTGCTCCCACTTGGCATACAGTTCGGTATCCTCGGTGAATACGGTGTCAAGCGTTACTTTTTCACCTGTCCCCGCAGCGTTCCTGTACCATCCAACGAAGCCGTAGTCCGCGCGTGATCCGTCGCCGGGAAGGGTTTGTTCTACAGGGAATGATTCTAGCTTGCCATTGCCCAATGTTACACGGTTGATAAATGACGCCGGGCGCGCCGGCGCGCCTGTGTAGTTGTAGTAGAAGTTTATCGCTACGGGGTTGTTTAATAGATCTTCGGTCGCGCCAAGTACAGCTGCTGTCGCCTCTTTTACATCGTTGACGCCTTCAAGGGTGTATATCCTCTTTGTGACAAGTGGGATAGCCTTTTCCAGCACGGTGGCGTATTTTGCCCAAACCTCCGGCCTGGACGCGTACAGTGCGGCGTCTTCCAGACTGGGGCCAGCCGCGATCGCTTTTTTCAACTTATCGCGGTTTGGAGCGCCAATGACGGCAAAGAAGGAATACTTCTCAAAAGTCCCAGTACGCCCAACGACGTTTGATACCCATAGATGGGCGCCTTTATTGGAATTGAAGGTAGAGGAGTCGGTCGTGCCATCCCATTGGAACAATTCGACCCTATCGGCGTGTTCGATCAGCATATCCATCCAATCCGCCGCAAAATCAGCCTGCAACTTCATGATCGATTCACTGATCGCCAGCATAGCTGTGGCATTATACCTTTCGCTGCCAATAGGCGCAGCCGCCGTGCCCATACCGTTTCCGGTTCCCCATTCGGGTATCCTGCGGGTGGGCCCGTTATGCGCGTCGAACGTGTTGGTCAGCGTACTGGGGGTCGGGTTTGTGTTGCTCCCGGATCCGCTGCCCAGGTCGTTTGCCGTCCATTTTGGGACAGGATAACGGGCAGGGGTTTCGGCAATCATCCAGCTTACGGGTTCTGTGGGTTTAGTAGGATCGTAGAATGGGTTTGGCTCGAAATCGCTCCTGATGTCGCCCTCGGTAACGCCGATCATATCAGCTACCGCGAGCGCGTCGTTAACCTGCTTTTGGAGCATGTCCCTGGTCGGGTACGCCCAGGCAAGCCTGCCCTGGAAGCCATATACAAGTTTCTTCCCCTTCAGGTCGGCGTTGTCATGTATATTCTTCACAACGTCGAGGGTCGGCTGCAGCTTGGTGTACGGTTTGTTGCTGTCCATGTAGTCGTTGATGTACATGGCCCAGTCGCAGTCATAGTAGTCAAACCAGTAAGCGGCTGACTCAACGGCGCTCAGCATCCACTCGGACTCGTCCATAAGCCTTTCGTGATCATCAATGACGTTCATGGCGTCTTTTGTCGTAGTATACTTGCGGGTTCCGTCATCATTTAGCGCGGGGTAAAAGTCATGCCAGATATTCCCCCAGTCGCCGCGCTGCGAGTTGGAGTCTGTCCTGTTTCTAATCTGGCCCGTAAAATCATCCACTGGTTCGTTTACGATGTCCCAGCTTACAATGATATCTTCGTAAGGCTTGTAAGCTTCAACTAAAGCCTTTATGTAGTTGTGCAGACGAGCCTTCATTGTTTCACGGCTCGCCCAACTTCCGGGCGCCCCTGGGTTAGATAGGGTGAGCGCGTCAGATGTAGCGTCATTAGTGTAGGTAAAACCGTTTGTGAAGAAGTACTTGGGTTGCTGACCGCCGTGCCACGCCACAGTATGGAAGCGCGTTACCTTTTTATTGTTAGGGTTGTTTTGGTTGTATGTCCGCATATTGTTGAGCATAGTGACAACGCTGCGGGTCGTCGCAAGCCTGACGTCCTCATTTGCCAACTGGATCGCTGCCGCTTTCTCTTCCTCGGTCATCGTCGTATTGGCGTTAATTGCGTTTACTGCGGCGGTGTAAGCAGTGCGGGAGGTGCTAGCGGTGTTGCTGCTCCCTATTTGGGAATCAAGCTTGAAACTGTTGCTGGGGCAGTTGATGTTATAGTGTTTAAGCATTTGGGTGCTGGTGGAGCTGAAATCAGCAAACGCGCCCATATAGAAATATCCTTCATACTCTTTCCACAACGCGGGGACTTGCTCCCATTTGGCATAAAGCTGTGTATCCTCAGTAAACACTGTATCAAGCGTTACTTTTTCGCCTGTCCCCGCAGCGTCCCTGTACCAACCAACGAAGCCCCAGTCTGCCCTGGATCCCACGGATGGGAGCGTCTGCTCCACTGGGAATGATTCCAACTTTCCGTCGTCGCCCGTCAGTTTTGTAAAGGACGCGGGACGTGCCGCTGGAGCGCCAGTGTAGTTGTAGTAGAATTCAACAGTTATGGGCTCAGCCTCATCTGCCGACGCAGTGAAAACAAGTACTTGGCTCATCGGAGAGGCAGGCAACAAGCCTACGCACATGACAAGCGCAAGCAGCAAAGCTAATTTACGTTTCGTTAACATGTGTCAATCCCTTCTTTTATGTTATTTTGATTCTGGCACGTCTGATTCCGCTGGCACATTTGATTCTTGCGCGAAAAACTGGCATCGGCTCTGAGTGTTATAATGCCTCGTGGTTTGTGCTCAGTCCTGGAATTCATTTATCCCGTTTCCCCCCACAAACCCGATGCGGTGCGTCAGGTTTGATAAACGGGACAACAAACTCGCGTTTGACTCTCATAAACCACTTGCCATTAACCCATAAGGCAGGCTTCGCGCTATTTTTCTCAGCGATAGCTAAACGCCTAAGGCTTGTCCGGAACATACCCCAGCTCGTATTGATTATGCATCACAATATCAATGGCGGGCGCGCAGACCGGAATATAAGTGTCCATATCCCACGCGAATGCTTTTGCCGTGCATCCGGCATACTTGCTCAGATCGATGTCAAATATCGTTGTTGACGCTCTTTTCCCGTCAACGGACACATCGTCTATCGTGTCATAATAAACCAGCTGCCCTTTTGCGTTATAGATCGCGTATATCAGTTTCACGTTGCTCACAGCGGCAGTGGTATAGTTGACCAGGCTCACATGAGTTCCCGACCTTCTGAGTTCAAGCCCTGTGGGTTCGTCTTCATCCAGAGGGATGACTTCAATGTAGTTGAGCGTGATATTACCGCCGGTTTGGCTGTTTGTGGCCGCGCCGCTTCCGCCCAGAACGATTGTGTTGGTTCCAGCCTGGAGTTTTCTCGGGGTAAATTCCACATCAGCGAAGAACGACTTTCCGCCAGTCTTCATGAAGTTGACAGTGTTGTGATCAATGCCGTTAACTGTCAGGTTCAGCTTCGGCATATCGCTCTTCGTCGAGTAATGGAACCTGAGCCTGGCACGTTGGGCTTTCTCAAGGTTGAAGGTTAATGTAACCGCAGAGGCTGCGCTGGCTGCGCCTCCTACGTTGTTGAGGATCCAACCGCCGTTGTCCGCTGCCGCGTCTTTGTTCTTTGTAACGCCGGAACCCCAGGTCACATTGACATTGGCGTTTTCAGTCGGGCCGTATTTGACGCCTGTCGGCTTAACGTATTCCACATCGTCCAGCCCTGGGACACCGTCGAAGGTTCTGGTAAAGCGTATGATCCTGCCGTCCTCTTCAAACTCAATCTTGTCCATACAGACAGATCTGATTTGGTCGGTTCCGCCCGGAAGGTTTCCTGTATGGTAAACCCAATAATACTCGCCTTTAAACTCGACTACCGAGCCGTGGGATGTAGTATTGCCATGGGGGTTAAAGAAGATTTGCGCATTTCCCCACGGGCCCAAGGGGCTGTTAGCCATGCAATAGTAGAAGCTGTCGCCGGAAAGGCCTCCGTAGGATCCTGCGCTGCCCGGATAGATGAGATAATATATACCGTTTCTTCTAAACGCGGACGGGCCTTCGTGATAATTCGTTAATCTGTTATACGCGTCGGGGTCTCCGTTATTGGTCGCGGTAGTCCGGTTGTTTGTTGAGACCAGCTCCATCTTGCCTCCAACGACAGTTACCATATCGGATTTCAGCTCGCACTGCCACAGTGTTTGAGAGGCTCCGTTATAACAATATATCCTATCGTCGTAAACGCGCACACAAACATCGTACATGTTGCTGTACCCATCAATGGCACCGGAGTCGCGGAGATAACCCAGCCATGGCTTGCCGGGGTTCTCTTGTACATCGCTTGCCGGGATCTGCTCGAAATCATGATCAGGGTAGATACTCCTGACTACGCTTGTCTCCCACGTGCTGCCCCAGTTGCTGGTCTGTCTGGGAACAGGGTTGTAGTAATAATAATAACCATCGTAATAAGCCGCGTCAGGCGCCCACATAAATGAGTCTGCATTTATCCCGGTGTTTTTTACCGCCCAGTCAGGAAGATCGGAGCGACGCAGGATCTCACCTTGATCTTCGAAATGCGTCAAGTCCAGGGTTGAAAACACATGGTACATATCCATACGGTTGCAGCCATTTTGCGGAAACCTGTCATGGGATGGGTATAGCATAAGCCTGTCGCGATTGGTCGGCCAAACGTGCGCTTCCGGATCAGCCGTGAATAAGCTTTTAATAATCGGATTCTTTGTAAAGACAAAGGGTTCTTCCATCTCGCTCGGATCTACCGAACCTGCCGTTGTAAGTGACCAGACTTCGATGTAATCCAACACAAAACCGGTAGGTACTGAGCTAATACGTATGGAATTATTTCCATCCACTACATCTATATACACGACTGTCGTGCCGCTGGAATCCAAAGCGACCGTTTTTGGGGTATCATTGTTGACTCTTACATTGAGATAGCCTGATGTAACGCCGGAATGCCCTACTTTGATCTCGGCAATTCCGGAGTATTCGCTTATTATGTCGCTAAACACAGCCCAGTTATCAGTGCCGCCGCCAATGGTGATCGCCTGTCCGCCCGAATATTGGGCGTTATTCAGGATGGTTGAACCAGGCCGGTTGGAGGCTGTGATGTTTTCCGCCTCAAAGCGATTATTCACGCCGCCCGAAGGTATAAGCACCGCATAAACCTTCTGCGATCTGTCAACCATAAACACCTGGTCCGCCTTGGTTATATGACCGTCCGCCGTTGCTGTGTATTTGTAGAACCCTGTCCCAAGGCTATAGGTTTTTCCGTTTTCCTGGGGCTGATACGTAGTATTACCGTCTAGGCTTGTTATAACGACCGACGCGCTGGATGGTCTTGCCGCGATGGTGACATCATATAGAGCGGAAGCCTGGCTAGGCCATAACAGGAGGTTTTTGATCAGCGGCGCGGCGGTTGTGTGCGCACCAGTGACATCCACCATGCCAATCTTCGAACTGTAACCGGCAGCGCTCACAATATATCCGTATTTTCCGGGAGCCACATTGCTAAATGACCTGCCGTCGGTAGTCGGCGTAAGCGTTGCGCCGGTAACGAGGTTTTGCACAGTAACCGTCGTTGCGGCAGTCGCGGGGGAGACATTAAAAACTAGGTTCCCCTGATAAGGCCCGACCGGATCAGCCGGCGACTCTTTAAGTGTCAGCGACAACCGAATAAACTGGCTGTCCTGACTCGGGAAAATAAAGTATACGTCACATATCCCGTCGAGTTTTGAATCGGCTATGGTCGTCCAGGAAGGATCTTCGGCAGGGGGATTGTAGTTGTTGGTGTTGGCGTGTATAAATGGAGCGCTTTGCCCGGCGATACTGGCTGAAGGATATCTGACCCAGCGCGCGGTCCAGTTGGTTGCCAGACCGTTCACAGGGAGCGTTCCCAGGGAAACGGCCGCGTCGATTCCTTCGCCCGGCTTTGATATACGTACGTCAAAAGTCCTGCTCGCGCCGTTGGAAGCTATCAACAATTTGTAGCTTGCGACACCGGCTTTCAGGTCGACATTTGCCCACTTGATCCAACCGCCGCCAGCGGCGTACGTTAGGCCTGTCGTATCATTTTCGACGCGTATAGTGTTGCCGCTATAATCGAAATTCAGCTCTGCTCCCGGCGCAGGTGGCGGGATGTTCGTGCCCGCCCGTAAACATCTCAACGATACTGTCTCGGAAATCTTTGTACCGTCGGCCATGGTAACGGGAGTAGCCTCGACAGAAACACCTGTGCCGGGCGCTATCTCCGCCAAAACTATGGAAGCGGGTATGGCAAGCGTACACACCGTTAACAGTGCTATAAACACGCTTATGCACCTTATGACTGTGCCTTTTTTCATAAATATTAACCTTACCTTTCTTTATAATACACAAATTCTTATGGATGCCTGATAAGTCTTTTAAGGACGCTCTAATGAATTTTCCTCTGGATCCAAACGTGCGTGAATTGCAAGGCAGATTGAAATTTTCGCATTTTCTCAGCAACTGTCTTTTCTTTAATGACTAATTTGATTTTTGTACATCTGATTTTGGCGCGTCTGATTTCGCCAAATTTGGTTCTGGCACATGCGATTTTGGCGCAAAAAGGCTGGCATCACCTCTCAATGCTTTAATGCCTCGTGGTTTTGATTCTATTTGTGGAATTTATTGGTCCCGTTTCCCCCCACAAACCTGCAACGGCGCGTCAGGTTTGTAAACAGAACAACAAACGCCCACGTTTGATACCAATATATTCTATGCTTACGCGCAAAGCTGAGAACCAGTCTAACGTGGGCTGTGCCCACAACTGGAATCTATAATTTATAATGCTCTAATTATAAAAATCAGAGCATTGATGAGAAATCTATCCGAATAAAATCGCGTTGACTATGCTGTGTAAATGCTCTTCCTGTCCGGAAGACGGCGTCGGCGGAGCTCCCAGTTCTTCCGCGATGCCCGCCAACTCAGTGAGGCGTGTGTCGCCGGAACGTATCTTAGCTCCTATCCCGCTGCTGAAACTGGAATAGCGCTCTTTGAGGAACTCGTCGATACGGCCGTCGGAAATCAGAGCGTCGGCTTTGATAAGCCCCAGAGCGAAAGTATCCATACCAAGAATGAACGCCTTGAACATATCCTCGTGCGTCCACGACGGCCTTCTCGTTTTCGCGTCAAAGTTCAGCCCGCCGTTCGTAAGGCCTCCGGCTTTTAGAATCTCATACATACAAAATGTCGTGTCATAAACATTAAAAGGAAACTCGTCCGTGTCCCAGCCGATGAGCAGGTCGCCTTGGTTCGCGTCGACGCTCCCGAGCATATTATTTGCCGCTGCTATCCTTAGATCGTGCTGGAATGTATGTCCNGCTAAAGTCGCGTGGTTGGCTTCTATATTGAGCTTGAAGTCNTTGTCCAAACCGTACTGTCTCAAAAACCCGATAGCTGTGGCGGCGTCAAAATCATATTGATGCTTCATAGGCTCTTTTGGCTTAGGCTCGATGAAAAAGTCGCCTGTAAAACCAATCCCGCGCCCGTAATCCACGGCGTAGCGCATCAGCTGCGCGATGTTTTCCTGCTCGAAGCGCAAATCCGTGTTCAGCAGCGTTTCGTAGCCTTCTCTCCCGCCCCAGAAAACGTATCCTAGTCCGCCAAACTTAACTGTTAAGTCCAGCGCTTTCTTTATTTGAGCGGCGGCGAAGCAGAACACTTCGGCGGAGTTGGTGCTGCCGGCGCCGTTAATATACCTGGGATTACTAAAAAGATTCGCCGTCCCCCAAAGGTTTTTCTTGCCTGTCGCCGACATTTTTTCAAGGATATAATCGGAAATAACATCCAGCCGCCTATTCGTTTCTTTTATATCGCCCGCTTCTGGGACTAGGTCAACATCATGGAAACAAAAGTAATCGATTCCAATTTTGTCTAGGAACTCAAAACCGGCGTCCACTTTCGCAAACGCGTGATCCATAGTGCCTGCGGGCGCGCCGAAACTCTTGTCCACTACACCGGGCCCGAACATATCTGTTCCGGTTGCGCACATGTTATGCCACCACGCCATCGCGAAGCGTAATTGGTCTTTCATAGCTTTTCCAGCTACGACGCGGTCAGCGTCATAGAACTTAAACGCGAGAGGGTTTTTACTTTCCGGCCCCTCGTATTTGATTTTTTGAATATTACTAAAAATATCAGCCATTATGGGATCCTCCAAATAGTATAGTTAAAGTTCAGATAAAACCTTGAATTGAGACGTGAGCCGATTGTATACCTCGCGGTATAGGGCGTAGTATTGTTCATACGCAGGCTGCTGTTCCCTGTCGGGCACACTAGTTTCGTCAGCGCGCAAAATGGACGCGCACGCGGATGGTATGCTTTCGTATACCCCTGTGCCAACGCCCGCGAGTATTGCGGCGCCAAGAGCGGGACCGTTCATCGGCGTGACGCTGACGACCGGGCAGTCTAGCACATCGGCCATCATCTGCCTCCAAAGAGGGCTGCGCCCGCCGCCGCCAGTGACCAGTATTTGCCCGAACGGCGTTTTCATCTCCCGGAGAACATCCAAACAATCGCGCTGAGAATATATCACGCCTTCCATAATGGCGCGGACCATATCATGGCGCGTGTGCATCCCTGATAGCCCGAAGAAAACTCCGCGCGCGTCGGGATCGAGTATTGGGCTTCGCTCTCCCATCAGGTATGGCAGAAAAATTAGACGATTAGCTCCGACAGGCGATTGCGCGGCTTGTTCAGTGATGATCTCATATACGTCGCGCCCCGCTTTTTCGGCTCCCTGTATATCAGCTTCGCAAAGATTATTGACGAACCATTGCAAACTGCCGGCGGCGCACAGCGTACAGCTCATGACCGTCCATGCGTCGGGTACAGCCGCGCAAAAAGTATGCACACGTCCTTTTGGGTCGATATTCACTTTGTCGGAGTGCGCGAAAATGACTCCAGAAGTGCCAAGCGTGATAAAGGCTTTCCCGCTTTCAACGACTCCCGTGCCGACTGCGGCAGCGGCGTTGTCTCCCGCGCCGCCCACGACCGGCGTTCCGGCTTTCAGTCCGGTCAGCAATGCGGCTTCATGCGTGATATATCCTGTGACATCGCGGGATTCATGCATTTTGGGCAAGAATTCCTCGTCGATCCCAAGGTCTTCAAGGATTTCCTCGCTCCATTTACGTTTAGGGACATCCAGAAGATTCATGCCTGAAGAGTCGCTAACTTCGGTCGCGAAAACACCGCACAGTTTATAGCGCAGATAATCCTTAGGCAATAGTATATGGCGCGCTCGATCGTATAACTCGGGTTCATGCTTTCTTACCCATAGTATTTTTCCGGCGGTAAAACCTGTAAGCGCTGGGTTTGCCGTGATAGCGATCAGCCTGTCCGCGCCGATGGTTTCGGTGATCTCAGCGCATTCGTCGGCTGTTCGCCCATCGCACCAAATGATGCTGTTGCGAAGTACTGCTCCGTCGCCGTCGAGGAGCACTAAACCATGCATTTGACCCGAAAGACCGATCCCAGCGATATCGCAGGCGTCTATGCCCGAGCTGCTAATTACGTGTTTAACAGTTTTGACGCAGGCGTCCCACCAAAGCTCCGGATCCTGCTCCGCCCAACCGTTTCGTGGTTGTATAATGGGATACTCCGCTGTCGACGAAGAGATAACGGCGCCGCTTATATCAAATAGGACTGTCTTTGTCCCTGATGTACCAAGATCGATGCCTATCAAATATTTTGGCTTGCCCATCCTACGCTTCCTGCTTTCTATTTTTTGATAAAACGTCGAAAATAACGGCGGCAAGTAGCACAAGGCCCTTAATGACACGCTGCAAATTCTGGTCCGCTCCCAGGATCGACATCCCCATATTCAGTACGCCGACAAAAATAGCGCCGATCACAGCACCGCTCACGGTGCCGACCCCGCCGTATGCCGACGCTCCGCCTATATAGCATGCGCCGATCGCGTCAAGCTCAAA
>WRNV01000065.1 GCA_009776445.1 Oscillospiraceae bacterium
GCGTTTTCTTTCATATACCAATCCTTCACGAGATTGCGGGTCAAGCCCGCAATGACGGGAGTGTAGAGTATTCAGTTGGCGTCAAGTGCATACCCAGGTGAGGTTTTTATCTGTATCTTGACGTGCGTCTTGCACATCATATACATATACAGCTTTATCAACAACTTCAAAAACTATACGATACCTTTTACCGAATATTTAGACTGTGGCATGAGCTGATTCTTCAGTTATGGCGCCATCCATGTCCGATAAACACTCTTCGATAGTATAAAATCTTGCGCCGGATTTTCTCCGGGAAATTGCCTCCTTGATAGCAATATCCCGACCATTGCGGCGCTTAACAGGAAAAGGTATACCGCCTTCTTCCATAGACGCAACTAAAAACATACGGATTGCTGTTGATGTATCGAGCCCAAGAGATGAAAAGAGCAAATCTGCCGAATCCTTGAGCTGATCATCCACACGAATTTGTATTGTCTTAGCCATGGATATTACCTCGTTTCCACTTGTTTGTATTTATATAGTATTGCAAATGTAATGTTTTGTCAAGAAAAACACAGGGGATCCGGTCCCTGTCGTCATCGCAATTCAGAATTATATTGACAAATCAATGATGAGCAGCTACAATGAAGCTACTAGGCGATAACACTTGTTATTCGCTGGGACTGGTCGTAAGACCCGGGTCCTACCACGGCGGGGAGTTACCCCGCCACTTTCTTAGGGTGTGTAAGCGTGAAAGAATTGAGCGTCTTTGTGGACGAATCCGGAGTATTCGGACCTTTTGAATCACATTCTCCATACTATATCGTAACTCTTGTTTTCCATGATCAATCGATTGATATTTCTGAGAATATCAATCATCTGAATACAAGGATTAGGCTTTCTGGGCTGCCAGACTATACAATTCATGCCGGTCCGCTTATTCGCAGAGAACATGAGTATAGTCATTTATTGCTTCTAGACAGAAAGCGCATTTTTAATATACTCTACAACTTTGTGAGAACCACAAATATTACTTATCATCCATTTATAATTGAAAAAAAGCATCTTGTTGAAGAAATCGACTTAAATGTGCGCATTACAAAACAACTGTCTTCCTTTTTATTTAAACACTTTGATGTGTTTGCACAATATGAGCGCATGGTGGTATATTATGATCACGGTCAGAGGGAGCTTACAAACATACTCGTGTCTGTCTTTACTACTGTGCTACACAATGTAGAATTCAAGAAAATCAGCCCTGCGAACTACAAGCTGTTTCAAGCGGCTGATATGCTTTGCACTTTGGAATTGCTTTCAGTTAAGGCTGCACGAAAAACGCTCTCCAATTCTGAGCGTACTTTTTTTACATCAGCGCAGAATCTCCATAAGTCATATCTGCGAGCTATTCATAGAAAACGATTTGGTATATAAGCTTTACTAAAATGTATACACAAACACAAGCAAATAACCATTAAGGTACTGATTTTTCATTCATGGAGAATACCGATGCAAACGACAATGAGGCATGAGATTCACATAGTCTCAGACCCCGAGCCATTATCGCTTAATGAAATAAAGGCGAGATATTGGGATAACTACGTTTTGGTGACGAATACCATTGAAGGCAGTCTCGCTGGGGTGGTCAGGTATTATTGTTATGCTAATGAACCTGAGTTGACCGAAATAATCATGCAACTGGATAAAGACGAAGCAGTATATGGCGACTGCATGTTATACTATGTTGGCCCGGGAAGAGGCTTTGTGGGTGTTTATGGCTCTTCGCCTATATGTGTGGGAGGAAAAAAATGAGGACGCATTGTGAACAGAGTGCTAAGCGCAATAATAGAACGCAGTGAATCAAAACGCCAAGGGACACCCCCCTTCCCCCCTCCTGCGGGAGTGGGGCTTTGGACGGGGATACGAGAGGAATGTACGGATAATGCTTCATAACTGGGAACATAAAATGTTGGCAAGACAATTGCGTAGCAAGGCAACTAGGGAAGAGAATATGCTATGGTATGACTTGCTATCGAAATATCCTGTGCGTTTTTTGCGGCAACGCCCAATAGGGCGATATATAGCCGACTTTTATTGCCCTACGCGCAAGTTGGTCATAGAGGTAGACGGGAAGCAGCATGAACTGGCAGATGCAAAAGAATACGACGCAATTCGAACAGATTTCTTTAACTGCCTAGGCATTGAGGTCATCCGATTTAGCAATGAAGATATAAAAAACCGCTGGGTATACGTGCGTGACGTGATAGAAGCACACGTTCCCGTATCCCCCGTCCTAAGCCCCACTCCCGCAGGAGGGGGGAAGGGGGGTGTCCCCATTGGATGATTTTCGCCATTGTTATTCTGCCAAGACAAGCTTACCCACACTAATCGGCGATGACATATTTTCTAGGCGCTAATGTATTTTCTTTCTAATAACTCCATATAGGCTGTTTTAATCGATTTGTTATTAAAATGCGGCTTTATTTCATGAACTTTTTCAATTATGTCTTTTTGCGTTCCGTTAAATTTGTTCTTTGAGAAAAGCCCGCTTATAAAAACAATCGTCGAAAATAGTTCAAGCTCCTTTGCGGATTTCCCATCAATAAAATCAATTATCTCAGCAATGCCGCAATTCTCTTGTTCTTTCAGCTGGGTTAACGCTTTTTTTCCTGCAGGTGAGAGTTTCATATTATAACCTATATAATTGTCATATCTATGCATGATCGAATCAACCAAACCATAACTAATGAGTTCTTCAAGATCCTCAGTTACTTCAGCCGTATATGGTCCATATGTGTAGATATCAAATCTATAGCATAAATCCAATCCTTTAACCTGTTGAAGCATGTAAACAACTTTCATAATCGCCGTTTTTCCAAGATCAGGTTTTCGATCCATAACGCTAAGTAAAATATTCTTATTATATGCCAAACACATAATCGCCGCCTCCTCCATCTTGATCAATGAATAACCTAGTAACTTTTGGTAAATCTGGCATTACTTCTATCAGCTTTGATTTGAAACTAAGTGGATAACTCTTAACTGATTTTTTCATCTAGCTTTATGAAACCATAAATAGGATCACGGATTTTGTAAGTCTTGTCTAACTTCGATTCAAACGCCACTACGCAATCCCCTCATTGATCATTATCCGCTTGATTGATTGTACATTAGCCTAAAACGAAAAGCAATAAACAAATAAATAGCAAAAAATCTCGACCTGTGCAATCAGGAATAACCCCCGCCGTCTGCGAACGATGGGGGAGAGGAGGGGGTTGTCCCTGAAGGTTGCCAATTGCACAGGTCAAAAAATCAGCGGTATCTGTGAACAAGGGGATTTCTTTCGTTCATTTATGAACGAAAGAAATCCCCTTTTGAGTTCCATCAATATATGATTGGCTCGAAGTCTTTGGCGCCGTGTTTGCATATGGGGCAGATTATGTCGTCGGGCAATTCTTCAGACTCATGAATATAACCGCATATCTTGCAGATATAGCCCTTTTTGTTTTCTTTCGGAGGCTGGGGCTTTGGTTTTATGTGGTCAAAATAGTACTGATACGTAACGCTTGGCTCGCCAGATACACTAAAGGCTTGCGTGACGTCCGCGACGAAAACCGTATGGGTGCCGTAATCGAGCGTATCTGCTACTTTCGCAGATATCACACCGTTGGTATGTTCCGGCACATACCGAATGCCATTAGCTGTACGCTCGCCGTAGCCGAAGCCGTCGAATTTATCGACATCCCTGCCGCTTTGGAAACCAAACCGCTGAAACTCGCTGAAGGGCGCGCTGGTTGAAAGGATTGAAACGTTGAACTGCCCGGTATTTAATATCATGTCATGAGTGAAATTGGTTTTGTTCACGGCGATAGAAACCCTCAGCGGCTTCTCGGTTATTTGTGTCACTGTATTTATTATGCAACCGTTATCTTTATTACCTTCCCGCGCGGTCAATATAAACAAACCATAAGACAGATTGAACATACTATTTTCGTCGACCATGTCAGGAGGCGCCGATTCTATCTTATGATATTTTTTCGCGGGGACAAAATCCGGGAGCGTCGAGATGATCTCGTCCGCCATTGAATCGATCTCCGCCAGTTGAGCAGCTTTCAAGCTCGACTTTAAACTGACGGTGTTTTTGATGATGTTGATGTTTTTGCATTTTGCCAATTTATCTCTGATCAGGTCGCCGCTTGTAGTAGCCCATGACCCGTTTTCGATTATCGCGCACGTCCGGTTTTGGATGTTGTGCGCCACCAGGTCGGAAATCACGTTTTCCATAGCCACGAATATCCCCGCGTTGTAAGTAGTGGACGCGAACACCAGATGGCTCCACCTGAACGCGGCTGAGACTATTTCGGACGCTGGGGTAACGGAAACGTCGAACATCTGCGTTTTGACTCCTTTGCTACGCAGTTTTGTCGCGAGTATTTCAGCAGCGTTCTCAGTATTCCCGTATACTGAGGCATACGCGATCATTACCCCGTATTCTTCCGGCGCGTAAGTACTCCACAGCAAGTATTTCGCTATGAAATCCCCGATGTTTTGACGCCAAACAAAACCGTGAAGCGGGCATATCATTTCGATCGGGATGGAGAACGCTTTACTCAGCAACGCGTGAGCCTGGTCGCCGTACTTGCCGACGATGTTCGTGTAATAGCGCCGGGCTTCATCCATATAGTCTTTCTCGAAATCGACTTCGTCGGCGTATAGCGCGCCGTTAAGAGCTCCGAAACACCCGAACGCGTCCGCCGAAAAGAGTATTTTATCAGTTGATTCATATGTGACCATTACCTCGGGCCAATGCACCATAGGCGCCATAAGGAAATGAAGCTTGCGCCTGCCAATATCCAGAATATCATTTTCTTTTACAAGGAGAATATTCGGATCGATGCTAAACTCATTGAACTGTTTGACCATTGCCAGAGTTTTCGTGTTGCAAACGACTGTCACGTCAGGATATAGGAATAAAATGTCGCGTATGGCTGCCGAATGATCCGGTTCCATGTGTTGTATTACTAAATAGTCAAGTTTTCTTCCTTCAAGGGCTTCGGCGACGTTCTCCAGAAACCGTTGCCTCACAGCCTTGTCCACAGTGTCCAGCAAGACAGTTTTCTCGTCGCGCAGGATGTATGAATTGTACGACACCCCATAGGGCACGGAATATACGCCTTCGAACATCGCGAGGCGCCGGTCGTTTGAGCCGACCCATAAAAAGTCGTCTGATATTTTCTTTACGCAGTGCATAGAAACCTCCTTATTGGTTGAATAAATAACCATTTGTTTTGTTGTTTTTCATATAATATCACACGACGGACTTAGTCCGCAATATAAAGTATCTTGGAATTCTTTCGAATTCTTCCGAGCCTTGAGTGTAGTACCGATAATAGACGCACGGTTTTTACCGTTACGCTTAAGATGTGGCATAATTTCGCTCAGAAAGCCTCTTCTACTTCTGGATTATTTTTGTTATAATATACAAAAAATCATATCTATTTCACGCAGTTGCCCTGTAGTGCCATATTGCTGCTTAGCGCGAAACGCGAAGCGATAACAAGAAACAGGAGGCACATATGAAAACTTGTGAAAAAATCCGCGCCGCCATTATCTTGACGGTTTTAGCGCTGTTTGTCGGAACGTTGTCCGGATGTAAAAATTCCGATCCGGATAGCGTAAACACGCCTACGTCCGATATGGAGGATACGGTAGCGCCGGACACCGCGTCCGTCACTATTGCCGGGCAGACTTTTCTCGCGGATACGACCGAGGTGGTTCTGAGCGATATGGGTATCAGCGACATCTCGCCTCTCAGCGCCCTGTCGGGATTAGTAACGTTGGAGATGGGAAATAACAACATCAGCAACATCTCGCCACTCAGTGCCCTGTCAGGTTTGATAACATTGGAGATGGGGAATAACAACATCAGTGATATCTCGCCACTGAGCTCTCTGGATATTTTGACCTATTTGAATCTTAACGACAACCAAATCAGCGACATTTCACCGCTCGGCACCATTAACAGTTTAGTGTCTGTGGAACTTGCAAGAAACAATGTCAGCGACATTACAGTGCTGGGATATCAGAAAAGATTATGGCGGCTTGATCTTAGCGACAACCAAGTAAGTGACCTCACGCCGCTAGGGGCCATTTCAGAAGTGAAACTTCTTTATCTGGCGAACAACAATATCAGCGACGTCACACCACTTACGAGTCTGAAAAATTTATATTTTTTGGATCTTAGCGGCAATAATATCACCGACATTACGCCGCTTTTATCATTGAACGGGTCCGAGGCTGAAGCCGACGACGATATCGAGACCATCATAACTCGATTGACGCTGAGCGGCAATCCTCTGACTGAGCAACAAATTGGAGCTTTACAGGAAGCCCTGCCCGACTGTGAGATCGTGTTTTAACTCCATCGGAACAGTCGCGGCGTGTCTACTCCAGTAAAAACCGGTGTTTTTTGCTTAATCTCCCTGCTTTGGACATATACTCGCGGTCGCTGCTGAAGCGTGAATGAAATTGGAGATGGGATTTGAAGCCGGCAAAATACACCAACAGGAAAGGGGTGTTACAGCAGGAAAACAAAAAATAGGAAGGGAGGGACGCCGCATAGCATGAGACTTCGCGACTCAACTATAACGAAAAAAAAATATTTGAAAGATTACTTTAAGGAGGTAGATTCTATGTCTAAAAAGATACTCAGTGTTCTTCTGGTATTCGCAATGGCGATAGCCATGTTCTCGACGACGACCGTCGCCCAGGTCACCGAAGTCAAGACGGCGGGCTATTATACGACCCTGCCCAATTGGAAAATCGCGCCTTCGGCATCCGGTACCACAAGCGGCCTCCCAGGCGGGACTGACGCAGCCATTTCCGCTGCGAATTATGACACCTCAGCTTGGTTCGCGGCTAAAGCGCCCAGCTCTGTTCTGGGAGACTTGATCACCGACGGAGTCTATGACGCTTTGTTCACGACACTCACCGGCAACACCGACGAGTGGATGAACAGGCAATGGACTAGCGTGCCTGCTAACGATTTCGCTTCGCCTTGGTGGTACAGCACCGACTTCACGATTCCCGCGTCTGAAGCCGGGAAAAAAGTAACGCTTACATTTGGCGGCATCTCCTATCAGGCCGAGTTATACATCAACGGAGTAAAAGTCGGCAATCAGTACAACAACATCACTGACGCCCAACTGCTTTGGAACGGCCCACTCGTCAACGGCGGCCCATACACCGCTTGGGCCAATGTGACAGGTACCGGTTCAGGCTCGTCAGCGCCTTACGGAAGCCAGGATTTGAGCGGGTACGCAGACGTATTCATTGGCACGTTTCGCAGATATGATCTCGACATTACAGATTATGTGACGGTTGACGGAGTCACGCCCAACAATGTAAAGCTCAAGGTCACAAGGGGCGCTGGAAGCAGCGACATGACCCACTACTGGGTGGACTGGCATCCAACGCCCGTAGATAGAATGATGGGACTGACCGGAGAAGTCTCCCTGAGCACATCCGGCGCCGTTCGACTCAACAACCCGGCCGTTTCCACGAAAGTGCCCGAGGATTTGAGCGTAGCGTCGCTCAAACTTTACTGCGATGCCACCAATCTGGCCGAAAACGCCGTGACCGGAACCGCTACAGCGGTCGTCAAAGATCCGGCGGGCGCGATTGTGGCCACTGTTTCCAAAAGCGTCACGATCCCGGCCAAAAAGTATAACTCTGAGATTGCCTTCAAGGCCGCTGATTTCCAGCAACTGAATATTGCCAACCCGAAGCTCTGGTGGCCGGCCGGATCCGGCGACCAGCCGTTGTATACTGTAGAGTGGAGCTTCGCAATTGAGGGCGTCGTCAGCGACAGCCTGACACACCGCGTAGGCCTCCGGGAAGTCACCGTTGATATCAATGTCACGCCGCTCGGGCGTCAAAACAACGCCTCGACAAACTCATATCACGGTTCAAATATGCCACAATTCTATTTCAACCACAAGCCTGTGATGTTAAAGGGCGGCGGCTATTGCCCCACCGACGTTTTCCTGCGCCATGACCCGAAACAGAACCAACTGGTCATCGACAACATGCTATACGCGGGTCTGAATATGATGCGCGATGAAGGTAAGTTCTTCGATAACGACCTGCTGGATTTGTGCGACGAGAACGGCATCGTGGTTATGACCGGATGGTGCTGTTGCGACCGTCATCAGAGTCCAAACAGCTTCTCAAAATGCGAACGTTTCATCACTTACGAGGGGCAGTACGCTCAGACCAAGAACCTGAGACAGCACGCTTCTGGCTTATTATGGTTTAATGGCAGCGATCAACCTGGCAGCTTCAGCCAGAGCTCGCTTTCTAACTCCTGGATGGTCGAGGAGATGTACCATGTGATCGAAGCCCTGTGCAGGTGGGATGAATGCGGAATCACCGCGCCCAGCGCATGTCTCGACGACTCAAAACTTCTGGGAAGAGTTAATCTTGGTTTCCATATGGACTCATCCTATGACAACCAGACGAATACATACATGTTCAACCCGGCAGCGGTACAATCCGGCGGTGAAGGACCGTTCGGCTTTATCGGAGAGGGTCTCGGCGGCGCCAGCATTCCTCCCATTGAATCCATGAAGAAGATCATCCCCGCCAACAGACTGTGGCCGTATAGTGATACCGCCGGCACAAACTACGCCGCGTGGAATCTGCACGCTACGACCAGCGGCTTCAACACGTTTGCACCGCTCACAACGATCATGGATAACGCCTACGGCGCCTCGACTTCTCTGGAATCCTGGTACGCCAAAGCGTCGGCGGACTGCTTCGATCAGTACAGAGCGCAATATGAGGCGCTTGCCTACTACCGTTATACAAACAATACCGGTTTAGTAAACTGGATGCTAAACTCCTGCCGGCCGAACATGTACTGGAGCCAGTTTGACTGGTATGGCAATCCCACGGCAGCGACTTTTGGTATTGCTAAGGCAAACGAACCCCTGCATATCATGTATAACCTATACGGCCACGACATCAGCGTCATCAACAGCACCTACGACGCGTATGACAATATGACCGCCGTAGCGGAAATCTACAACCTGGACGGCGAGCTGATTAGCGTCCCGCTGGAAAAGACATTTGACGTCGCTCCGGACTATGTTGGCGAGACAACGGTATATGGCAACCAGGCCAGTTATACGAACACGAACGCTCAAGCCGTTAAATGGGCTGTAAAAGAAGCCGATGGAAGAACATCTTACAGAAACGGCTGGCACTACAACGAGGTGACGGGCGAATTCACCCCGCTGTTGTACACCTACTTTGGACAGATCAAAGACGCGTACGGCGTAAACATTCTCTGGGATTATAGCGACATAGAAGCGTCATTGATAGCCCCGACTTCAGACGTATACTTCGTGCGCCTACAGCTCAAAGATAGCACAGGTGAGGTAGTAAGTTACAACAGCTATGCGATAAGCATGCGCAACGACATTTCAACAACCACTTCCTGGAACAGAGGGACGCCAGTGCAGATGTCAGACTTTACCGCGCTCAACTCACTGCCGGCGCTGTCCGCTACGGAGCTCACATGTGTCCAGGTTGGTTCGGTCACAGTGGACGGTCGGGTCATCCAGACTGTCGAAGTTTCTAACAATTCCGATAAAATCGCGCATAACGTATATGTAGCCGCCTACACCGACAACACATATACGGAACTTGTCTCTCCGACCCAGTATGGCGACAACATGTTCAATCTGTTCCCGGGTGAGACCAGGACAATCACCGTCACCCATAGAGTCAGCACACTAGCCGGCGACGCCAGAATCAGCGTCACCTGCTACAACAACCAAATCGGCGGCGACAGACCAATCCGCTACAAAGACGTATTCACAGGTGCCGCTCTCGGCTCTGGCGTCAGCCTGTCCATCAACAGGACCGTCACCGGTTCTGGCGGAGGCACCACCGGCAACCTGACGGCTGTCACCACAGCGCAAATCAATCAGGCGATCGCCCACAAGACGTTCATCGACTCTGCGGCGAGTTCGGTCTATTCCCCCACAGGCACAAGCGGAACCGCGAACTTCACCATTGATTTGAGCGCGTCCAAATACTTTGACAGGGTTACGCTTCGTTTCAACGGAAGTAACAACGTACGCGGCCGTCCAGATAGCATTAAAATAGAAGGCAGCGACGATAACGCCACATGGACGGAAATCGGTTCATACGCGAACACCGGCGGTTCGATCATGACAAATATCGTTCTAGCGGAAACCGCGAAAGCTCGCTATGTCAAAGTTACGCTCACCGGTGGCACGGGTACATACAACGTATCCGGCTGCGACATCTACACGTTTAACAACTATCTGAACGTCAAGGTCGTCGGGGACGGCACTGCTGCCGTCGCTGGAAAGACGATAAACTCGGGTACATACGCCAACCAGAGCGTCGTGGCGGTCGCCCCGGGCGATGGCGCAACGCTTACATTCGCGAATGGACCGAGTGGAGCTTACGTAACTGTGGAACTCGACGGAGTTGACATTACGGATCAGCTCGACGGAGACGTTCTCACGCTCGACAGCCTGGATGACGACGCCGAACTCGTAGCTTACTTTGTTCCCGTTTCATCGATCCAGATCAACGCGCCCGCGCAAACCACTGTAACGCGTGGTGGCAGATTTACATTCTCAGTGACAGTGAACCCACATGCGTCCACAAGAGGCGTTGTCTGGTCTGCTGTCCCTGCGGGGTTCGTGACTGTGAATCCAACCACAGGCGAATTCGTCGTTCAAAACAAGACGGGAACAGTAGCGCTGACGGCGACCGACGTTCCAAGTGGCCTTAGCAGCAGCATCATTCTAAGGATCGTATAGCAACAACAGTGAAAGCTGTATATATGGACGTTTGACCATGAAATAAAAATAAGTCCACAATTGTACAGGCAATAGCGAAATCTCCCAGAGGGCTGTTGAAATATCCAAAATATTTCAACAGCCCTTACGTTAGGCGCTGTATTTTTACCCTTACGCTTATGATGTGGCATAATTTCGCATAATTTCACCGTATTTTCGATCGACATAACTCTTCTATTATTGGATAAATATTGTTATAATATATACAAATAACGCCCATTCCGATGTATATAGGCGGAAATACTCCTTGTATGAAAATGCAAATATAATTCAAATTTGAAATTTTAGTACTTACAGAAAGAAGGTGTTGTTACCAGAAGCAAAAACAAAAATGGGAAGAAGGGAGGAGTGCCGCACGGAAAACAGACTTCGAGACTCAATATTAGCAACAAAGAAAATTCATAATTATTTAAAGGAGGAAGACCCTATGTCAAAAAAGATACTCAGTGTTATTTTAGTATTAGCCATGGCACTGGCAACACTCTCGACAATGGCTGTCGCCCAGGTTACCGAAGTCAAGACAGCGGGCTATTTTCAGAAACTGCCAAATTGGAAAATCTCACCCTCGGTACCTGGAACCACATGCGGACTTCCAGGTGGTGACGACGCGGATATCAGCAAACCGGACTACAACACATCCGCCTGGATCGACGCCGTAGCGCCCGCCACCGTTTTGGGGAACCTGCTTACCGCCGGCGTCTATGACGATCTATTTATGAGTCTCACTGGCACTACTGATGAATGGTTCAACGGACAGTTTAACGCTGTACCGACCAATGACTTCGCCTCGCGGTGGTGGTACAGCACTAACTTTACGCTGCCCGCGACGGAAGCCGGAAAGAGGGTTACGCTCTCGATCGGCGGCGTTTCATATCACGCTGATATGTACGTCAATGGAGTACTGGTAAAAAACAATTACACCAATATTACCGACCCTCAGGACCTTTGGAATGGCCCGCTTGTTGACGACGGCCCGTATACTGCTTGGGCGGATGCTACAGGCTCCACCTCAGCTGGGACCTGGCCGGTGCAATATGCGCAACAACCATTAGACGCGTATCAATGGGAAATCGTCGGTACCTTCCGTAGGTTTGATATTGACATCACCGATTATGTACACGCCGATGGCACGCCCAACAATATCAAATTGAAGATATTGAAGCCCTACAGTCAACAGGACTTTACATACCATTGGGTCGACTGGCATCCGCGGCCGATTGATTCGATGATGGGTCTGACCGGCGAAGTCTCCGTCAGCACATCCGGCGGTGTCCGCCTCAATAACCCGGCTGTCGCGACCAAGGTGACCGAGGATCTGAGTTCTGCTTCGCTCAGCCTGTACTGCGACGCCACCAATATGACTAACGCTGATGTGACTGGAACTGCCACAGCCGTCGTCAAAGACCCAGCCGGCGTCGTTGTGGCTACAGTGCAAAAGAATGTGACAATCAAATCCAAACTGTACAACCAGGAGATCGCTTTTAAGGCTAAGGACTTCCCGGCGCTGACGCTTGCCGACCCGCAACTCTGGTGGCCTTATATGTCCGGCGATCAGCCGCTCTATACCGTCGATTGGAGCTTCGCTATCGCGGACTCAGTCAGCGACAGCCTGACCCACCGCGTCGGCCTCAGGGAGGTCAACGTAGATATCAACGTCACGCCGTACTTTGCCCAAAACTCGGCTACAATCACCCCTGGCGCGGGCTCAAACATGATCACCTTCTATTTCAACCACAAACCCATCATGCTAAGGGGCGGCGGATACTGCCCAACCGACCTCTTCCTGCGCCATGATCCGAAGCAAAACCAGGGCGTCATCGACAACCTGAAATACTCGGGCTTTAACATGATACGTGACGAAGGCAAGTTCTTCGACAACGACCTGATGGATCTGTGCGATGAGAACGGCATCGTGGTCATGACCGGATGGTGCTGCTGTGACCGCCACCAGAGTCCCAACAACTGGACAAAATGCGAACGCTTCCTGGGTTATGAGGAGCAGTACGCTCAGATCAAGAACCTAAGGCAGCACACTTGCGGCGTTGTATGGTTCAACGGCAGCGACCAGGCTGCTTCTTTCAGCCAGAGCTCACTCGGCAACTCCTGGATGGTCGAGGAGATGTACCATGTGATCGAAGCCAAAGCCAGATGGGACGAGATCGGCATCACCGCGACAAGCGCCTGCCTCGACGCCTCAAGACTTCTGGGCAGTGTCAACACAGGCTTCCATATGGACGCCGGCTATAACAGCCAATCGCACGACTACTGGCTCAACTCATATGCATACAACAACATGTGGGGATTTGTTTCCGAGGGTGCTGGCGGCGCCGGCATTCCCGCCATTGAGACAATGAAGAAGGTCATCCCAGCAGGAAATCTGTGGCCCTACAACGACAGCGTCGCAGCGAATAACGGCTCTACCTTCCCAACCACCTCAAACTACACCGCGTGGAACAGGCTTTGCGCCCAACGTGACAACGTCGGCGGCAGCAACTACAGCAGCCTGAATCAGTACAGTACGCTCCTCGACAACTCCTACGGCGCCTCGACCTCTCTGGAATCCTGGCACGCCAAGGCGATGGCGCAGCAACTCGACCAGTACAGGGGGCAATATGAGTCGCTCGACCAACACCGCTACACAAACGTCACGGGCCTTGTCAACTGGATGCTCAACGGCGCGAAGCCGAGCATCTACTGGCAGCAGTTTGACTGGTACATGAATCCGACCTACGGCACTTTCGGCGCAGCCAGGGCTAACGAGCCGGTCCACATCATGTACAACCAGTTTGAGCACCTTGTCAGCGTCGTCAACAACACCTTCAATGCGTATCCCGACATGACAGCCACAATGGAAATCTACAACCTCGACGGCGAGCTGATCAGCACCCCGCTTGAGCAAGCGTTGAACGTCGCGCCGGACGGCATCGGCGAGACCACCGTGTACGGCAACATGGCCGACTATGTGCCGACCGGACAAATTGCGAAGTGGGCGGTAAAACAGCCCGACGGGAGATGGGCCTTCAGAAACGGCTGGCACTACGACGATGAGACCGACAAATTCACTCCTATGCTGTATAACTATTTTGGGCAGGTCAAGGAAGGGCAAGCGTTCGGCGTTAACAAGCTCTGGGACTATGACGCCATCGAAGCTTCGCTCACCGCTCCAACCTCAGACGTATACTTCATCCGCCTACAGCTCAAAGATGGCAATGGCAAGGTCGTCAGCTTTAACAACTACGCGGTGCCCATGCGCTCTGGCTGGGAAACTCACGGCCAGTCAAGCGGAGCTATTCGTCAGGGATTCGACATGACCCCGCTCAACACGCTGCGGGCGCTGACTTCCTCTGAATTCACCTGCGTTCAGACCGGATCCGCCACAGTGGACGGCATCGTCACCCAGACGCTCCAAGTATCGAACAACTCCGACGTCGTCGCGCACAACGTGTATCTGGCCTCCTATACAAACAACACATACAAAGACCTGATCGGCGCGGTTCAGTACTCAGACAACCTGTTTATCCTGTTCCCAGGTGAGACGCGGACGATCACCGTCACCCACAGGGCCAGCAATCTGGCTGGTGACGCGTTTATCAGCATGACCTGCTACAACAATCTGATTGCTGGCGACAGGCCCATTCGCTTCCAGAATCGCTACACTGGTCAGGGCTTGGGCTTGGGCAAGAGCCTGTCCATCGGCAAGACAGTCACCCTTTCCGCCGGATCTAATGGCGCAAACATTACGACAATCCCGACGGCTGATGTCAATTCGACTGCTAGCCCCGGCGGCGCGATTCAACACAAGACCTTCATCGATTCCGTTTTGAACACGGCGGCCTCATTAACCATCGCCAACGGAAGCGCGTGGTTCTCCATAGACCTGGGCGCGCCCACGACCTTTGACGAGATCATGCTTCACTTCAACAGCGGCAACGCCATACGCAACCGCCCGGACGCCATAGTCATTGAAGGCAGCGACGACAACGCTGCCTGGACAAAGCTTGCCGAAGCGCAAACAAACGGTTCGGTCATGGTGGACGTCATTTTGCCTGCGACCGCGATATACCGTTATGTCAAAGTCACGCTCAGCGGTGCCGTATCAGGTATAACCTCGTTCAATGTCTCCGGTTGTGACATTTACGCGTTCAAAAACTACTTGAATGTCTCAGTGGTCGGAGATGGCTCGGTAACAGGCGACGGAAAAACCATTATCGAGAGTTCGACCGCGAATCAACGCGCTGTAGGGGTCGACCCAGATAACGGACTTGCGCTTGCATTCGCCACTGGCGCGAGCGGCGCATTGGTAACTGTGGAACTCGACGGAGTTGACATTTCGGATCAGATTGACGGAGATGTTCTCACGATTGACAGCTTAGACGACGATGCTGATCTAGTAGCCTACTTTGTTCCTGTTTCATCAATCCAGATCAACGCGCCCGCGCAAACCACTGTAACGCGTGGTGGCAGATTTGCCTTCTCAGTAACTGTGAATCCACACGCGTCGACAAAAGGCATTGTCTGGTCGATTAACCCCGCAGGATTTGCGACTGTGAATCCAACCACAGGCGAAATCGTAGTTCAAAACAAGACTGGAACAGTAGTGCTAACAGCAACCGACGTTCCCAGCGGCGTTAGCGGCAACATAATTCTAAGGATAGTATAAACAAAACACTAGTGACAGCTCCCCTGTGTTCGCGATAGAACACAGGGGAGCTGTCCCCTTATGGTTTTGTCGCTTGCGGCGGACAAAACGATTTCAACTATCTTTCAGCAGGGTTGGAGTTTCATTCTGGAATCCAGTATTGGTGATTTTGATTTTGAAGTTGAGCGCGTCGTAGATGCGCCATCAAGGATAGTTATACATAATTATTTCCGCCATAGTTTTTTACATAATATCATTCATCATAAAACGGCACAATATCAAGGAAATAGCCATCCACTAAGGCTTTTACATAAGTATCCGTCACATTTTCATATTCCTTTTTGTAATAGATAAAGAGAAGAGCAATGGTGTGGTTGTCGTGCCTCGCCAGATAGATAATCCTGTACCCATCCGATTTACCNACTTTAGTATCCTCGTTAGGGAGGCGTATCTTGTAGACATCATAGGGCGGAATGTCGGAATGGACAAGTAGGTCACCNNATATAAGCCCTTTCTCAAAATCAGAAACAAGACTGGCGATTTGAGNAGGAAGCTTTCTGAACTTCTTTTTTGAAACAAGCCTGTCTGCACTCTTCTCAAAGTCCGGGCTGTAATAAGTGACTTCGTATGCTACAATGCTCATACCTTATCAGCCCGCCTTTGTAGTTCCTCCAGATATTTCATTATGTCATTCTTTGGAGGCTTTTTATCAGTAGCCACCGCAATCCCTTGCTCTATGCTGCTGATGATCTGTATCGATACCAAAGTGGAATCGTCATCCAATGGGTAAGGCACATTAGCAGACTCTGCGGCCTCCCGCGTTATTCTGTCCATAGAAGATGTAAAACCCTTCATATTTTTGCTCGCTTCCATTATATCATCCTCAGTTCAAATATCAGCTCATATAAATACTTTTGCCATTGCTTTTCAGTACCCAAAGAATCATCACTTTGCTAATACTACCAAATTGATTATACCACAAAGACTTATTACTATCCAAGCTTTTGTTAGAAATAGAACTAGCAGTAAAAAGTAAGGTTACAGTTCACACGGTCTGAGTTAACAGGCTATACATTCACCTTGCGGAATCACGCCTGGCCAACTCTTCTGAAAGCCGAGACAGACTGAGAACCGTCCTCCCGCGTGCAGTCTTGAACGTTACCGCCACGTCTTTGAGCGCGTTAGTATGAGACGCCTAAAAAACCTAAGGCGTCCCTCTTCGTTTCCAATCTCCGATAGCCAACATTTGTTTTGTGCTCTTATATATTAACACATTGCCATTACACTTTCCAACGGCAACTCTGTACACTCAGCTACTAACTCAGGTTGCAAGCCTTTACCTAGCATTATTTTTGCCGTTTTGGTTTTTCGATCTGTATCCCCATC